>JAHFUH010000078.1 GCA_023265215.1 Acidobacteriota bacterium | reverse complement strand
TATGCAGTGTTAGACGTCCCTGCTTCTTGATTCCGCCGCCTTGTATTTTTTCTGTCTCTTTTCGCTATAAAAAAATAGTCTGCGACCATGTTTAGTCGTGTTAGTCCGAATTGTTTCGCTTTTGCGGCTTTATTTCAGGAATTTTAATACTACACAAATCCGATTGACTATAAATAACCTTGCACCCGGATTTTCGTCTGTTATCTAAAGTAACCTCCGAATTGTGTCACACAATATAATTTCGCCTTGGATGGTATATGTCCACTATATTGCTTGTAGAATTTTTTGCCGTCGCCCGTTCCTGGGAAACACCGGCACTATATATGTGCACCGGATATATGCACCGGCACGAGCATGTCGGAAACAACAAAGAACCGCAATATTCTCCTACTAATCAGTTCATTAGTGAGCGGCCATTCGAAATTGAAGAAATCCCATTGTCTGCTCTGAAACTGGGGCTCCAAAACAGACGCGGCGTCCCGCCCGCCGTGTAGCTCGACCTCATAAATCGCCTGTTGGTACGCGGCGAGACGCCGCGTCTACACTAAAACCCAGGCGATTTCATCTCACATAAGAACTCATTGGTAACAGGCATCCTTCCCTTCGGCTTTCCATCGCATTTCAGCAGGACATCCATGATGCGAGTTAAAATATATAGGTACTTATACCGACTATGAATGAGTATTTACGGAGATTGATATCGCCGGATTTCTGGAAATAATAGCTTACATAACTTTACAGTGGTGAATTACGAATTGAGTTTCAGCCTCTGTGAAGTTTGCATCAGCATTTCTCGAATAGCTAGTTCCTGGTAGAAGCCTTTTTATGTTGCAGTCACAAGATGGATTTCGGCATATAGGTCTGCGGCAAGGATGCCGGCGGGCTCCTTACTAATAATGCAAATGCACCGTATGACATTTTTATTCGTAGACTATCCTTTCGGGCTATGCCGAATGGCACCTTAGTACTATTGCACTATAAGGCTTCTTCCTATTAGTTACACCAAGCACATTCGCCTCTTTTGGAGTCGTGGAAAGAGAATGCGGCCGATGACGGTCGCAAACAACCAGGAGGAATAGTATGTTTAAGCGATCAATCTTTTTTGTTTGGGCTTTATTGGCCGGTATTTTCTGCTGGTCAATTTGCCCAGCCTTTGCGGGCGGCAACGCACAGCAAACGGCTAACAACAATTCCAGCAAGAATCCTTATCAACAGCGCCATGAAGAGGCGTTGCGATATCTTTCAGATGCGGTCGACGCACGGATGCAAGTGGACCGCTCGTTCAAGACTTTCGTTGATGGCGTGGTCAAATACAACAACGACATGAACGACTGGGCAAAACGAAAGAAAGAAGAAAAGAAAGGAAAGGTGGAAAACAATGGCAAAGACTAGGATTAGACCGTTAGTCCTTTTGAGTCTGGCATTGGCCACCTTTGCGTGGAACATTGACCAGGCCAAAGCGCAACAGCACAATCCGCCGGCACCGGTGCCAGCGGGGGCGACAGGGTTCAACTCGGCTGTCAACTACAATTTTGACAATTTTGCCTACAGCCCGAACATCCGAAAGTTCATTGACTCATTGCCCGGCCTCGGCTTGCCTAATTGCACGCCGGGCACTCCGGGAGCATTACCCATCCCTTATGGCGACGGTACTTGCAACCAGAACAATCTCGGCCAGTACATTCCCATAGCCTTGAAAAACAATACGCTTTACGGAACGGATGACTATTATCAAATTGGCCTCAAACAGTACAGCGTAAAGATGCATACGGACCTGCCGCCGACTACGCTGAGAGGCTATTATCAGATCGCAGGCACCGGCGCCGGCCAGACGAATTTACCTGCGGTCGGCAACGTCGCCCAATACCTGGGGCCTGTGATCGTCGGCAAGAGCTACGATCCAAGCAAGCCGGCCGGTGACTCATTGAATGGTGTGCTGTCCGGACCCTATTTTAATGGAAACGGCACTCCAGTCCGCATTCTGTTTCAAAACAATCTCGGAACCGGCAATGCAGGCAAACTCTTCCTGCCTGTGGATACCACATTGATGGGTGCCGGCCCCGGGCCGGTTGCGACACAGAGTTACACCGACAATCGCGCGACCCTTCACCTCCATGGCGGCAACACTCCATGGATCAGCGACGGAACGCCGCATCAGTGGATTACGCCTGCAGGAGAATCATTTCCAACCGCGGGAGCGAGCATCAATCTTTATCGCAAGGGCGCGAGTTTCCAGAACGTGCCGGACATGGTGGGCGCAGGAAAGTCAATCGTCACGCCATCCGCCGGCGATGGATTGGGAACGTTCTTCTGGACCAACGAGCAGAGCCAGCGGCTCATGTTTTACCATGATCATGCTTACGGGACTACACGCCTGAATGTCTACGGCGGCATGGCGGCAGGCTACCTGCTTCACGACCAGGTCGAGGACGACATGATCGCGGGCACCAATATTTCAGGCGCCTTCGGTCTGGGGCTTGCAAAGCCCGTGCTTCCTACCCCCTTTGCCACACCGGCCAACCCTCTTGGCTTACCATATACCTGGGGCGTCCCCCTGGTGATTCAGGACAGGACGTTCGTAAACGATGCAACCACTCCGCCCGGCCTGGGATTTGCCGGGACTCCAACTTCTTTGACGCAGTCGACGGACCCGCTCTGGTACTCTAATGGCGGACCGGCAACTGCCGGCGGAAAACTCTGGTTCCCGCATGTATACATGCCAAACGAGAACATCTATGACCCATCCGGAGCATTGGCTTGGGGAAGGTGGGATTACGGCCCATGGCTGAATCCACCGCTGATCCCTGTCAATGACAATTTGCCGGTTATCAGCCACGTACCCGAGACTTTTGCGGATACGATGATTGTCAACGGCACCGCATTCCCTTATCTAAGTGTGCCCGCGGCGCCGGTTCGATTCCGCCTCCTGGACGCCGGCAATGACAGGGTTCTCAACCTGCAGCTTTATGTAGCAGCCAGCAAGAATTCTCCGACCACTGCCGGCAACTCGGCGGGGGCGGTACTTTGCGATGGCATTAATGTGGTCGCACCAGGAGACTGCACCGAGGTCAAAATGGTACCGGCCAATGCCAATGCTGCATATCCAACGTGGCCGAAGGATGGCCGTAACGGCGGAGTGCCGGACCCGGCGACAATGGGCCCGTCATGGATACAGATCGGAAATGAAGGCGGTATCCTGCCCACGGTGGCAGTGATTCCACCGCAGCCGGTTAATTTTGAATACAGCCGGCGGGTCCCTGTCATGTTGAACATCTCGGACCAGTCTCTTCTGCTCATGCCTGCAGAGCGGGCCGACGTCATTGTCGACTTCACCGCTTTTGCGGGCAAGACGCTCATTCTTTACAATGACGCGCCCGCGCCCATGCCGCTCTTTGACGAAAGGAACGACCTTTACACGGGCAGTCCGGATTGGACGGCTATCGGCGGCGCACCAACAACTTCGCCTGGATTCGGGCCCAACACCCGGACTGTTATGCAAATCCGAGTTGGAGCCTGTCCAGCAGGTGGTTGTGTACCGTTCGATCTTGCCACTTTGCAGGCAGCCTTGCCGAAAGCCTACAAAGCAACGCAGGCTCCTCCGATTGTGCCGCAAACGGTTTATGATACAGCGTTCGGCACGACCAGCAAAGACACCTACGTCACGAACGTCGACGAGACGGTAAACCTTACCGGCCAGCCTTCATCTGTAGCAAAGGTGATGGTTGCGCTGCCGGGTTCCGGTTTTACCACCCCTCCGACCGTCACGTTTACTCCCAAAGACACAACAACTCCAACCATAGCTGCAGTTGGAGCAGCATGCCTTAACGGTGTTACTGCGATCACAGTCAACATTGCCGGCACCGGCTACACCACACCACCTGCGATTACATTCGCCCTCCCTGCCGGACTCGTTCCCGCAGCTACAGGAACCGGTGTTGCGGCCGTCGCGACGGTAACCGGTGGAGGCGTAGGCGCCATCGCGGTTACAATTCCGGGATGTAACTACAACAATAATCCCAATGTAACCATTGCACCGCCGACTTCCGGCTGTGCCATCAACACAACCACGTGTATCCAGGCCACAGCTACATCGGCAGTCACGTTGGGTGGTGTTGGTTCTGTTTTTGTTACCCCGGCTTCCGCTACTGCTGCCGGCATTAGCTGCCCCACCTGTACTGGCGGCGCAGGCTACACAAAGGCTCCTTTTGTAAGATTGAAGGGAGGCGGCGGGATTGGCGCTACGGCCGATGCGATGCTTACGGGCGATACGGTCGTAGGGATGAAGAACATCACGGAGGGCTTCGAGCCGTGGTATGGCCGCATCAACGTACAGCTCGGCAACACGCCCGTTCCTCTCGATCCGACGGCCCCGCAGCCCAAGGTTCCCGGCATAGCGATGTACATAGATCCGCCGTCCGACCAATGGGACGACAGCAAGATCCAGGTATTTCGCATTGCGCACCTGGGAGTGGACAGCCACATCGTGCACTTCCACCTGGCCAACCTGCAGGTCATCAACCGGGTTGACTTTACCAACACATTCTTCCCACCCTTCCCAAATGAACTGGGCTGGAAGGAAAGCATCCGGACCAACCCGTTTACTGATCTGATTGTGGCAGTGAAGCCGTACTCACAGGCTCTCCCCTTCCAGATTCCCCACAGCATTCGCCTTATGGATCCAACCACAGTGGCGGGCTCCACGGCAAACTGGGTTCAGCCGGCACCAATACCTGGCTTGCCAAACCCGGCGGGCATTTCCAACGTCATGACCGACTACGGTTGGGAATACGTATGGCATTGCCACCTGCTGGGGCATGAAGAAAATGACATGATGAGGCCGATAATATTTAATGTTCCGGCACCAACGCCCGCGCCTTCAGGTTTGAATGCCACGCGTCCTGCCGGGACGAATAATGCAAACCTGACCTGGACTGGCGGCTCCAACAGCACCGTCAGAAGCTACAGGATTGAAAGGACGTTCAATACCACGAGTTTCACCAGCCCGACGGTATTGCGCGTTGGCGGATTCCCTCCGCCGGCAGCGTTTGCGGACCTCAACCTCCCGCCAACCAGCGGCACTTACCGCTACCGCGTCCGCGCCGAGAACGGCGCCGGCGTTACCACTTTCAGCAACACCGCGACCTTGAACTGGGTCGGGCCTCCGGCTGCTCCGACTGGAGTCACCGCGGGCATCATATCGTCAACGGAAATCGATGTGAGCTGGACGGATGCTTCCAACAATGAAGCAAGCTTCAATGTTTTGCGGTCAACGGACGGGGTGAGCTTCTCCCAAATTGGGACAGTCGCCCGAACGGCAGCCCAGGGGACGTCAACGGGCACCGCCGTGATCTTCGCGAACACCAATGCGGTGGCCGCGTTGACGGTCGGCGTGACCTACACGTATCGCATCGTTGCCGTAAATGCTGCGGGGTCATCGGCCCCTGCCACTTCAAATGCGGTGCTCTTCCAAGGCCCATTCCCTCCAACACCTCCAACAGTGGTCGGGACATATCAGTCTTCCTGGACTACTGCCACTACTCCGAAAACTGTCACCATACCGGTGGCATTATCGGTTGGAGATGTGCTTGTGGCTTATTCCATATCGGAAAACAGCACTACTATACCCAGTGCTACTCCGACAGGAACTTTCGCAGGCTGGACTGCGCTTAGCTCGGGCCCGGCTAACAACTGCTATATGAGAATATGGACGCTGCAACTCACGGCTGCGCAAGCCGCCGGCAGCACTGTATCGGTAGGAAGAACCGGAACTGCGTTGTTTTTCGGTTTGTCGGTGAGTGTCTTCCGAAATACCGCAGGTGTAGGGAGCACAGGAATTACCCTTGGAACTGCCAATACAGCTTCCAGGGCCCTCACCACCTCTCTCAATAGCGCCGTAATATTCTTCACGGGCGATTTCAACGCAACAGCCGGGGCAAGGACCTACCTAGCCGTCAACGGTGCTGCGCCATCCGAGATTGCTTACGCCACTGCGACCAACACGTACACTGTTTTCGGTGCCATCTATTCCAATGTGGGTGCTGCCGGAAGCAAGACTGTGGGGACGACAACTCCCACTTTCATGCAGTGGACAATTGGGGCAGTAGAAGTCAAAGGACAGTAATCCAACATCTATCCACCAGGGGAGGGAGAAATCCCTCCCCTTTTTTACCACCCTAACCAATCTCACGCGAGGAGTGACAGTGGCAATGAAGATCGCGAAGACATGGATGACAATTTTTGGAATTGCGCTGATCGCAGCACAAGTGAGCGCGCAGGAGAAGCCGGAACTCAAAACATTCAAAGACAGGGGGAGTTACGCCATGGGGGTCGAAATGCTGAGAAACCTCCAGCGGCAGGGATTCGATTTTGACATGGACCTCGTAATCGCAGGTATGAAGGATGCACAGGCCGGCGGCAAACTGGCGATGACTGCAGAGGAAATGCTGGAAAGCATGAATATATCAGCGTCTCTTACGAGAGTGAAGAAAACCAGCGACCGGCTCATGACAGGCCAAGACAACAAAAAAGAGGAAGAGGAGTTTCTCGCCGGGAATAAAGCGAAAGACGGCGTGGTGACTCTGGCCAGCGGGCTCCAGTACAAGATTGTCAAGAATAGCAACGGCAAGAAACCGGCCGCCGGGGATACGGTGCAGGTCAATTATCGCGGCGACCTCCTGAATGGGACGCAGTTCGACAGCACTTATGACGCCGGTCAGCCGGCAACTATTAATCTTTCAGACACCCACGTCATCGCCGGATTAAAGGAAGCCCTGAAACTTATGCCTGTCGGCTCGAAATGGCTGCTCTTCATTCCATCCCGCCTTGCCTATGGTCAGCGCGGAATAGGCAAAGCTATCGGGCCGTACGCAATGCTTATCTATGAACTGGAAATTGTCGGCATCAAATAGCGTTTTCAACGTACTATCAAAACAAGAGAGGAACTATGACGCCCGCAAAAACTGCAGCAATTGTCTTTCTCGCTGCGGGAATCTTTCTTGCCGGATACATGGCCAACCGGCAGCTGGTTCCCACCGTGAGTTCAGCTGATGTCAGCCGGCAACACAATTACAGTTGCCCCATGCATCCTCAATACAAGTCCGACCACGCCGGAGAATGTCCAATCTGCGGCATGCGCCTGGAGCCGGTGGATTCCGGTGAACGTCAGAAGAAATCGGACATGGATGGACAGGACACGCCGGGTGCAGTGGAGGTAAGCGCCGCGAAACAGCAATTGATCGGTGTCCAAACCAATGAAGTCCAGAAGACCGCTGCCTTGAGCGAGCTGCGCGTGCCTGGCCGCATTGCTGTAGACGAACAGCGGCAATACCGCATCATCGCCGCGGCGGACGGCTGGATTCGCGAATTGGGAAAAAATCCGGCCGGCAGCTCCGTCAAGAAAGGAGATCTCCTTGCTTCTTATTATGTTGAGAATCTGACTGCGACTGTGCAGAACTACTTCTTCGCTCTACAGACCACGGGTGTAGGGCAAACAGGAGACACAAAGGCGGTTTACCAAATCGGTACGAGAATCCTGCCACTGCAGGCAGCCCTCGATGCGCTGCGCGGCCTCGGATTCAGCGAATACCAGATCGATGAGATTCGCGAGAGTCGCCAGGCTCCTCCTGCGGTCCGCGTATATAGCCCGGCCAATGGCTTCGTTATTGCCCGGAATATCTCACCGGAGCAGCGCTTCGACAAAGGCACGGAGATGTACCGCATTGCGGACATAAGCCACGTCTGGGCAATGGCGGACATCTTCGAAAAAGATCGCGAATTACTGAAGCCCGGAGTCCGGGCGACCGTCCGATATGAAGGACGAGAGATTCAAGCGAGTATGAGCGACGCTCTACCGCAATTTGATCCGCAGTCGCGCACCCTTAAAACCCGCTTTGAACTCGATAATCCCGGCATCATCCTGCGCCCCGACATGTTCGTTGATATTGAGCTGCATGTAAACATGCCCGAAGCTGTATCGGTGCCGGCTGACAGCGTGATCGATCTCGGCCAACAAAAGATCGTCTACGTCACACGCAGCGAGACGACGTTCGAGCCGCGGATTGTCCAAACCGGTTGGCGGCTCGGGGGCCGCGTGCAGATCACTGCAGGTTTGCAGCCTGGGGAGCGGGTCGTCACCTCCGGCAATTTCCTGGTGGATTCCGAGAGCCGAATGAGACTTACAGGTACAAGCATTTCGGAGAAAGCTGATGCAGCCAAAGATCCGGTCTGCGGCATGAATGTCGATCCCGGCTCGCCCGGCACAATCAAGATCCAATACAGAGGCAAAAGCTATTTCTTCTGCAGCGAAAACTGCAAAAGGAGTTTTGAGGCAAGCCCCGAAAAGCACGTCCACAAGGAAATGGCGGCCCAAGACATGTAATCGGTAGCAATGATCCCCCGCATCATCAAATTTGGGTTGCGGAATCGGCAACGTGTGGAACAGGTTCGCTTTTTAAAAAGGGAAAAATGAAAACCAATCTTCTTGTTTATTTGGTCCTATTCTTTGCCGCGCACCTGAGCGCGGAGGAACTGCCGGCTCTCAAAACAGAAAAAGACAAGGTGAATTACGGAATCGGGGTCGGAGTGGCCCGCAATTTTCAACGTCAGGCAATTGAGGTTGATATTGATACCGTGATCCGAGGAATGCGGGACACTCTTTCGGGCACCAAGCTTCTAATGACCGAGGAAGAGCTTCAGAAGATAATGTCGGCCTTCCAGACAGAAGTGCAAAAAAAGCTTCAGGATGCCAATAAAGTAGCGACCGAGAAAAATAAAAAGGCTGGAGAAGCGTTTCTGGCGGAGAATTCAAAAAAAGATGGAGTTGTCACCCTCCCAAGCGGCCTTCAATACAAAATATTAAAAGCCGGAGAGGGCAAGAAGCCCACCGAACAGGATTCAGTAGAATGTCATTACATTGGGACCTTCATCAACGGCACCGAATTCGACAACTCGCGCAAACGAGGGGAGCCGATCGTCCTCAAAGTACAAGGCGGAGTTATCGCGGGATGGAGCCAGGCTCTCCAGTTAATGCCGGTCGGTTCTAAGTGGCAGGTCTTTATACCTCCGCAGCTTGCCTACGGAGAAAAGGGCGCGGGTAACCAGATAGGGCCCTACGAGACTTTGATTTTTGAAGTGGAACTCCTGGCAATCAAATAAAAAATTGGGGTGCGGGAGACGACAGGTTTGGCCGGTATGGGTTTGGCGGGCGTCAGTCCCAACCGGTGCTGTCCAGCTCCCCTCACCAAAGCGCCAGTCGCGGCCACGACTGGCGCGCAGATATTTAGCCGCTGACGAACGCTTACTGCACCGACGTTTATATTTTATTTTGTCAGCGTTCGTCAGCGGCTAAATGTATTAGAATATGAAGCATGAGAACACAAAAATCATTTAACCTCCTTTTGCCCCTGTTTCTATTCAGCCTGGTGCTGGCAGGTTTTTCTCAACAAAGCAAACCGGTTACCAACACCGCCATTGCCGAATTTGAACCCGCTTTAGCCGTCCGGGCTTCCGCCTGCATCACCTGTCACGCGAAGGTCAGTCCGAGCTTCATCACAGATTTCGGATATGGCGAGAAATACTTTTTTGGAAACCACGGCGCCGGCAGCTCCCTAAATTTCTTTGGCGGTAGTATGTATGGCGATTTTTACGGAGGAGAGCCGAACAAAACCGGCTGGCTTACCGCTGAAATAACCAAATCCATTATTGTTCCACAGGCCGGCTTCGATTTTGATCTAGCTGCCGCGGGTGCCAAGCTCGCCAAATCCAATTACCATCAGGCGCTCCTGGCCACATCTTTGGCAAAATACATGCAGGCCATGGAAACTCAAAAATCAAAACCGGCAACCGTCATTGAGAAGAAAAAGATTTTCATTGGAGCACCCGACGCAGCCGCGTTGGAAGCACGATTCAATATTGCTCCTGGTTCGGACATTAAATTCAAGTACCTCAAAAATGACAGCTCTTCACCAGATGTAGGGGGCATCGGGCTTAACTCCAGCAAGGAGTACTACACCAATACTCAAGAGGTCGTATGTGACGGCGACTTGTTCGTTCGCGGGACTCTGTTTTTAAATCATATAACCGTTTCCACCAGGAACGGCTGCCGCATCTACGCAACAGGCCCCATCTTTTTGCAGAACGAGGTCGTTTATAAAAATCTGGGCGGTTCTGAGGACAAATCCAATTTGCAGTTGGTCAGCGCAGAGGCTATTTTGCTGGGGTTAGGGGATAAAAGCTGCGACCCGACATCGAAGGATAGTCCTCTCTCGCGCCGGCTCGTCTCTGGTTACGCAATTTCAACCTTTGTTACCCGCGAAGAAACCAATAAATCCATATCCCCAAAAGTATTTGGCCAAAGAATATATGATCAAGGTAAGCTGATCGCCTTGCTGGAGGATGCCAGCTGCCAGGACGATTCTGTCGGTTTTTCCCGATTGCTTTTGGATGCACCCCAGGTGCACTCCCGCTATAAAGGACAATTCAAAGGATTGATAATCGCAGAAGTCGCTCTTTTCCGGCTCGGTAAAGGCAATTTTGAATTTGATCCTGTTTTCAAGAGGGTCCCGGTTTTACCCCGTCTCAAGAATTCCGATTACCTGCAGGTGGAATAGCATCAGCCGCTGACGAACGCTGACGTCAGCTTTCGTCAGCGGCTAAATGAACTCTCCACCCGCAAAGCGGGTAGTATCGGGAAGCCCACAGGATAGGGGCAAGCCGATTTCCCAAGCGGCATCCCCAAGGGATGCCGTGATACTAGGTCGAAAACCACAATCCTAGTCCCGTACGGGACGACTGAGTTGTTGGATACCTCGACACTTCAATCGTCCCTACGGGACTTCTTCTCTCATCTTTCCTTTAATCCCGGCACTGAAGTGCCGGGCTATTTTCACAGCGTCCCTCCGGGACGCATGCACCGGAATGGCAGAGCCTTTTCGCCCCGCCATAGGCGGGCGGTTTACTCTAAAGCGAGTTGCAATACTTTCCGGTTCCGGTCTCTTTCGAGTAGATGCAATTTCTTGAGCCGCTTGAATG
This sequence comes from Acidobacteriota bacterium, assembly GCA_023265215.1. Taxonomy (GTDB): domain Bacteria; phylum Acidobacteriota; class UBA6911; order UBA6911; family UBA6911; genus UBA6911. The sequence continues at coordinate 2,416 of JAHFUH010000078.1, read as the reverse complement.
CTCATAAAAGGAAATCGACCCTTAGCTCGGACCGTCGGCGATTCGTAACCAATGAAGTAGCGGCCTGCCGTAACGGCAGTGCGCATCCATGTTTTAATACAAGATTGATGAATCCACCGAATTTTGCCGAAATGCATGCAGAGATCTATATCGAGATCTTAGAGCCTGATCTAAACAGCGGAGTACTTCATGGAAGAGCAATTGCTGGCCAACGCCCCTTTTTTACACGGAGTTTTTGACTCGATCCCTGCGATGCTTTTCATCATCGACGATGACGTGAAGATTCTGCATCTCAATGCCACAGCCTCGAACGGCCTTGGTCTCGACATCCGGCACGTATACAAAAAACGCGGTGGAGAGGCGTTTCACTGCGTTCATTCAACCGAAGTCCCGGAGGGTTGCGGGCACGCACCAACGTGCAAGAAATGCGTTATCAGAAATGCAGCTGCACACGCTGTGAATGGGGAAGGGATATACCGAAAAACCTATGTCCTTCTGACATTGGAAAACGTAAGCGACCTGATCCATCTCAAAAGCCTTTTGCCGATCTGTATGCATTGTAAAAGGATTCGGGATGATGAGGGCTACTGGAACGATGTTGCCTCATACTTCGCAAGCCATCTGGATGTGGAGTTTTCCCACGGTCTCTGCAAGGAATGTCTGGAGAAGTTTTATCCGGAAGCAGATTCAGTCCGTTAGTAAGCGGATATTCTAGTCTGGCTAAAGTAGACGCGGCGTCCCGCCGCGTTCGATCTGCGAATTGGAGAACTCAGCCACGCGGCGGGACGCCGCGTCTACTTTGACCGAAATGTCCTCTTACATGTGAGCTTATTAGGGGGACGCACACCTACAGCAGGCGGACGGAATCGACTGTCAGGGTTGCAACACCGAACTCCTCTTCGACGAGGCCGGCCAGCACGTACGGCCTGGAGCGGTTCAGGATATGACAAAAGCGCGCATACGCTTCGGGGAAAAAAGTGGTTTCATACAAAGCGCTGGTGTCTTCGAAACTTATGAATTCCATCGGCTCATCATTTTTCGTTGTAATGATTTTTCCGGTGACCCACCAGCCTATTGTCGTGACTCGCCTTCCGACATATCTGGGAAGATCCGCGCCTCTGACATACTTCAGTTTTGAAAGCGGCTCCGCATAAAGCGACAGCGGGTGCCAGCTGATCAGAAAATCAAGAGTCTCCAGTTCGTGCTGCAGGATTGTGCGGGCGCTATACTGCGGCGCGCGCGGAGGAATTATTGCGGGCAAATCCTGGAAAAGCGAACGCGCCACGGGCCGGCGCGACAGGCGCGCCTCATGCCACGCCAGAGCGGTCCAGATCATTTCAGGCCGCGTCGCGCCGCCGGAAATGCCGTCCAGGGCCCCGGCTTTGATCAGAATCTTCAGATCCGCCACATCAATGTTCGTACGACAGAGAAAATCCTCGATCGACAGGAAAGGCTTTCTTCTGCGCTCCTCCACGATTGCCTGCAGAGCGGTTTCGCGCAGACCTTTCAGCTGCATCAGTCCCACCCGGATTGTTTTGTTTTTGCCCCAATATTCGGCGCGGCTCTCGTTCACATCCGGCAGCAGGATATTCAGCCCCATCCGCCGGGACTCGGAAATATAAGCAAAAGGAGAATAGTAACCTCCCTGATTGGAGAGCACCGCCGCCATGAATTCGGACGGATAGTGGGCGCGAAGGTAACAGGATTTGTATGAAACCATCGCATACGAAGCGGAGTGAGGCTTGCAGAACGAATAGCCCGAAAAACTCAGGATCATTTCCCAGACCTCATCAATAGTCGTGCTGGAGACGCCTCTTTCGGCCGCACCGGCGTAAAACATCTCCCTGTAATCCTGGAGCTTTTTGCTCGTGCGCTTCTTCGAGAGGATTTTTCTTAACAGATCCGCATCGGAAGCATTGAACCCGGCCATCGCCATTGCGATACGCGAAACGTCCTCCTGGTACACCATGATGCCGTAAGTCTCACTCAAGACTTCGCCCAGTATGGGATGAAGCGACTGATACGCACCGCCCCGCAGGCGCCGCACATATTCGCGAATATACTTGTTGGCGGCAGGCCGGATAATGGAACTGTGGATTACAAGGTGATCGAAGTCTCCCGTCCGGCATTTCCGCTGCAATTGTCGGGTGGCGGGCGACTCCACATAGAAAACGCCCAGCGTGTCCCCTCTGCGAAGTAACTCCTGAGTTTTGGCATCGGTCGTAGGATCCCATCTGCCGTAGTCGATTTCTATCCCATAATTTTCCTTTATTGCAGCCAGGGCGTCACGAATCACTGAAAGAGAGCGGTTCCCCAAAAGATCGATTTTAATCAGGCCGGCATCCTCCGCCTGGTCCTTCTCCCATTGAATGATCGGAATGCCTTTGGGCGCGGGCTCCACCGGCACATATCGATC
>JAHFUH010000510.1 GCA_023265215.1 Acidobacteriota bacterium | reverse complement strand
GCTGCTTCCGGCCATCGAAAGCTACGGACTCGGCCTGCTTCCGTTCTTCCCGCTCGCCTCCGGCCTGCTGACAGGAAAATATAAAAGAGATGAAGCCCCGCCTGAAGGGACGCGCCTGGCCGAGTGGAAATCGATTACCGAAAGATACGCGACAAGAGCCAACTGGGATGCAATCGATCGCCTTCAAAAATTCTGCATCGAGCGGAATCACAGCATTCTTGAGCTCGCGATAAGCTGGCTGCTTTCCAGGTCGTCCGTTTCCAGCGTCATCGCCGGCGCAACCAATCCGGAGCAAATCGATCAGAACACCGCCGCTGGCACCTGGCGCCTCTCCCCCGAAGACCTTACAGAAATTGACCGCCTCCTCTGCTGAGCAAAGGTACATGCGGCGTCTCACGTGTAATACTCGTCGTTTGGTAACTAAAGGGACAGGCAATTCCCAAGTTCATTAGCCCATGAAAAGCTGGAATTCAGGAATTGAGTTTCTTCATTTCCAAATATTGATGGTTCTTTTTACCGGTATTTGATTACTACGAGGCTGAGATCATCGGTCTGTTCGGCGGACGAATTTCGATTTTCCAGGATTGCCTCACAAATTTCCTTCGCACTACCGTTCCTTGCGCGGGAGACAGCCCGTTCCAGCTTTGCTTGCGTATAGGAAGAGAATGGATCAACAAGCCCATCGGTGTAGAGCAGCATCACATCGCCCTGGCCCATCAGGTTCAGTTCGTTGACGGCGTAACGTTTCTTGTATCCCAGCGCCGGCTGATAAAACCGGACGTCTGCATTGTCGTCGTTCATCTGCAATCCAAGCGGAGGGTAGCTGACAAGCCTGTCGGGATTTATTTCCACGAAGCGGTCGTATTCTCGCGAGAAAACCAACGGAGGAGGATGCCCGGCGCTCACAAATCGAAACCTTCCCGAATTTGAGATTTCTCCATAAATGAGAGTGATGAAACTCGTGGAACCGGTATCACCCACAAGATTGCGCAGCGTGTTGGACCTGCAAAAGCGGGTATTGACCTGTTCAATCAGACGGGAAGAAACTTCACCCCTGGAAGCAAGCTCGTACAGAATTCCCATGTGAAAGATCTGATGTAGTATCAGTGCCAGCATTGCTTCTGCGAATTCATGCCCCGCGACATCCGCAACCAGAATTGCTCCTTTTCGTTTCAGCTGCCTGAGCTTGTGGGCAATTTCCTCTTGCCCCTTAGCCAAGGCCCCGGCAATGCGCGAATCCAGGTCATATCGCTCCCTGAAATCCACAAAAGTAATCAAATCGCCGCCGGCTATTCCGTTCAACGGGATTGTAACGCCAAATATATCAACATTGGACAGTCGCGGGATGAGGCCTGCATCAGGAGTGAGACATTGGGACAAGTATTTCGCGCCTTCACGCAATTCTCTGTCGAATTTAATTCCGAACGGCTTCATCTTGGTATCCATAATAGAATTAAGGCTCTTGAGTATAATACGAAACGGGGACCGGCGACAGAAGCCATTTCGGCTCAAAACCATAATTCTCGCCCGGCTGCCATACTAATCGCACCTAAAACGTCCTTTAGGGCTAAATGATTATCAGTCAGGATTCTGCTAACTATGGGGGGAGAACGGGGGACTGACGACGCTATCTAATTGATGCCAAGGAATATTCCCAAATCTGAAGCCGAAAATTTGGGCTTGCAGGCCCAAAATGCGGCCAAGAGTTTCTCTTGAAGTAATTCGAAGGCTCGAACACTCAAGGACTCCCAAGAGAAATTTCTATGGGATGTGCCCAAAAAGCCTCAACAAGCTTGACGCTTCGATTCCTATTTCCGTGGTATTCTAACGAGCCATGAAAACGACGTTGATAGGGAAGGCGTTTCCTCGCGCGGCGATTGGGTTTCTGCCGGAATACCTGGATTTCCAGAGAGGGATTCGAGTAGGCAATCTGGAAGACCATCAGCGGATTACCCGCATTCTCAAGCTTGCAATTGAAGAAATGTATAACGAATCTTTCGTGACGGAGCGGTTCGGCCGCGGGGTCTTCTGGCAGTGGATCGGATTTTTGCCGCGATCGAACAGGGCTGCGAAGCCGGTGTCTTCGGATGTCAGTTTCGGGTGTTCCAAATTTTTCCTGACGATTGATTCGGAAGACCGAGTTTTTAAATGCGGTTTTTCGGTCGAGCGTGGGTACAGACAGGCGCCGCAGGATTCCAACAAATTTGAATTGAAGCCGGACTGGGATTGGCACCGCCTGATCAAAGCGCTAAAGCCTGCAAGCCCCATGGAAAAAGAGCTGAAACGCCTCGTTGTTCGAGAAGGGTTTGGGATTGAAGCAGGGAACTGGGAAGACCGCAAGTCGATGCCCAAAGGGAAGCTTCCGGAAATGACGAAACTGCGCAAAACTCTGCAAGGCGCGGCTGCTGATTCCTGGGCCGGCTTCCAAGTCTATTATCCAATGCTGGAAAAGGAAGTCCGCGAATCGTCCGGAATCGACCTCGTGGAATCGATGCTGGCGGTTTTCCGCGAAGTCACGCCGGCAATGAATCTTTGCATGCAGATCCACCTTAGTTAGCTATCCGCTTTCAGCTGTCAGCCTTCAGCAACTGCTTTCGCAGTTTTCGAGCTGAATGCTGATGGCTGAAGGCCATTCTCAAAACACCAGGTGCTCGCGTATGGTTCGCAAAACCGTGAATAAAAAAAAGACAGACTCAAAGACATTAATAGAACCTCGGCAGGATGACCGGTTCAAAATTCTGCTTCTGGAAAACATCCACGCGGCGGCAGACGACACTTTTCGCAACTGCAGGATTGAAAGACATCCGAGTTCATTCAATGAGGACCGGCTGATCGAGCTGCTTCAAGGCGCGCACGTCCTGGGCATTCGTTCCAAAACCAGGGTGACAGAGCGAGTCCTGGCTGCAGCGCCGCAATTGATTGCGGTTGGCTGTTTCTGCATAGGAACCGACCAGGTTGACCTGGATGCCGCGGCGCGCCGGGGAGTCGCTGTTTTCAATGCGCCGTTCAGCAATACGCGGAGCGTGGCTGAGTTGACAATCGCCGAAGTTGTCATGCTGGCGCGGCACGCCGTGCAGCGCTCCATGGAGCTGCATCATGGCCGGTGGGAAAAATCCGCCAAGGGCTGCATGGAAGTTCGTCGCAAGACGATCGGCATTGTGGGCTATGGTCACATAGGCCCGCAGGTGGGATTGCTGGCCGAGTCGCTCGGGATGCGAGTTGTTTTTTATGACATCCTCAAAAAGTTGCCGCTTGGGAATGCGCGCCAGCTGTCCAGCCTGGAAGAATTGCTCAAGACATCCGATTTTGTAACGCTCCATGTACCGGATACCGCACAGACTCGCCGCATGATCGGCCATGAACAGTTTCAATGGATGCCCGAAGGCAGCTTCCTTCTTAATCTCAGCAGGGGATCGGTCGTCGATATCGGCGCTTTGCGCCAGGCGCTGTTGAGCGGTCATCTGGGTGGCGCCGCCATCGACGTCTTCCCAAAAGAGCCGAGTTCGGGCCAGGATCCTTTTGAGTCGGAATTGCGCGGGATTGATAACGTAATTCTTACGCCGCACATTGGAGGCAGCACGGAAGAGGCTCAGCGCAATATCGGGCTTGAGGTTTCGGATGCTTTGATTTCCTATGCGCAGGATGGGACTACGGCCGGTTGTGCCAATCTTCCCGAAGTGCAAATGCCGCTCGCGGAAGACAGCTACCGCATTCTGAATATCCACAAGGATGTGCCGGGAGTGCTCAGCCAGATCAATGGGTTGGTTGCGGGAAGAGGTGCGAACATCAAGGCTCAGTCCTACAATACCCGTAATGGGATCGGTTACCTGGTCATGGACGTTGAAAAAAGCCTTTCCCGCATCGTTGAAAAGCAGATGGAGTTGCTGGCATCCAATATTCGTACCCGGTTGTTGTTTTGAGGATGGGACGCGGAGTACGCGGACTACGCGGAAGAACGCGGACGAACCAGCGAAACAGCAAAGTCTGAGGTAGTGAGTCCCAGCGCTGAAAGCGCGGTGCAGCAAAGCCCAGGGCGAAGGCCGCAGAAGCGGCCGAAGCCCTGGGTTAGGACGCGAAAGAGAATTAGCCCTGAAAGGGCGGCACAACCGGCTGTGCCGCCCTTTCAGGGCTCCCTTCACATCCGCTTCTGTACCCAGGGTTTCGGAGCCCGCTATCGCGTGCTCCTTCACCCTGGGCTTTGCTGCGTCGCGCCTTCGGCGCTGCTCTGAAAATGTGGCTTAGCTTGACGCAAATGCCATACAGGGATTTTTCTTTCCTGCATCCTGACTTTTTCGGTTAGCCGATCAGGCGGATGCGGATGTTGAA
>JAHFUH010000509.1 GCA_023265215.1 Acidobacteriota bacterium | reverse complement strand
GGGCGTTTCCGGCGCCGGCTGGCACAAATTGGATGTGCGGGTCAAACGTCGATCCGCAACAGTAAAGGCCCGTCCAGGTTATATGCGAAGCTCTCATGCGGAATAACGCTTCTGGCTTCTGGCTTCTGGCTTCTTGCTTCTTTTTTGATCACTCCAGTTGGAGCGCCAAATAAAGCCGGGAGCCCTGTCTCTCAATTCCCAACAAAACCGTCCTGTCATCGCTTAGGTTTTGCAGAGCTGCAATCAGGTCATTTGCTCTGACCACCGGCAAACGATTAATCTGATAAATGACATCCCCTGGCTGAACGCCTCCGCCCTCTGCAGAACTGCCCTGAGCCACTTCAACAACGATGACTCCATCATGTGAGGGCAAATGTAAGTACGCCTGGATTTCAGGAGTGACATTCTCAACGGTAATCCCCAGCTTGCCCCGATCGCCTGTGCCCGGCGAGTAAAAACGTTCCGCGATTGAAGATGGACGCTCGCCCACAAGCACGTTGCACACAAACTCTTTTCCATCACGGACAATTTTCATCGGCATGGATGATCCGATCCGCGTGTCCATAACTGCAGCAGTGAATTCGCGAGAGGTTCGAACAGGTCGGTGATTGTATTCGATTATGATATCCCCAGTTCTCAATCCTGCCTTGGTAGCCGGTCCCTCCGGCGCCAGTTCGCTGATCACAGCGCCTCTGTTTTCCGGCAGCTTGGAATTTTTTGCTATTTCAGGAGTGACATCTTGAATACGCACGCCTACCCAACCTCGTTTGGATTCTCCGCTTTTCGTTAATTCGTGGTATGTACGTTGAGCGGCATCTGCGGGGATTGCAAATCCGATGCCGCCAAAATCGCCTTCAAGTCCGCTCACATTGGTGTTGATCCCGACCACTTCTCCGCGAAGGTCCACCAGCGGACCACCGCTGTTGCCGGGATTGATGGCTGCGTCTGTCTGGATGAGCGCGAGTCCCATATCCGTGGCTCGTCCTTTCGCGCTTATGATTCCAGCAGTGATGGTTTTATCAAGCCCAAATGGACTTCCGAATGCTGCCACCCATTCCCCAACCTTTATGCTGCTTGAGGTTGCAAAACGAAGTGCGGGCAGATTACCGGCGCCGATTTTGAGGACTGCAAGATCGGATTTTGGATCCGTGCCGACCACCACTGCATCCAGAATCCTGTTGTCATTGAGCTTCACCTTGATCCGGGATGCGCTTTCAACAATGTGGCTATTTGTCAAAATGAATCCGCTGGAACTGACTATAAAACCCGAACCGAGATTTTCTTCTTTTGTTTTTGCGTGGGAGGGGCGGTCACTGAAAAGATCTCCTAATGGATCAGTCCATAGACCGAAATTTCCAGCCGGTTGTTCGGCCAATATTTTTACAACCGACACCTCGACCTGTTTTGCCAGATTTTCAAAATCGTGGTTTTGGCTTCCGGAGATAAATGCCGGTTCAAGCCTGTTTCCGCTGGACCTGATTTTGAATGCCAGGTGTAAACCGAGAGCTGTGGCGAAAACCAGAATCGGGATTCCCATTCCAATTGCCACTCTGCTCTTGGTGCTCATAAAAATTTCTTTGAGGCTTCGAACCTTTTGGGTGTCGAAGCCTCAAAGCCTGATGGAGAAGTTCGATTTACGACAGGTCAAACGTAAGAAATAGCGATTGTCCGTTCCTGAGAACATTGAGCAACACGGTGCTTCCATTTTTCAGATCTTTGGTGACTGCCTGCAGGTCCGAAACGTTATTCACCGGCTTGCGATTGAGGCTGCGGATGATATCGCCGGGTTGGACGCCTCCCTCGTCGGCAGGGCCGCCCGATTGTACGTCGGTTACGAGAGCTCCGCCGAGAGAAGGAAGTTTAAACTGCTTGGAGGTTTCCGGATCGACATTCTGGACTGCCAGCCCCAGCTTGGCGTGTTGTGGATTGCTATCACTATCTGGTTGCACGTTCTCGGCTCTTTCAACGGGTTTTTGTCCAATGGGAACATCCAGCGTCATCTGTTTCCCATCGCGCATCAGCTTGACTTTCGCAGGGGCGCCAATTTTCGAGTCTGCCACCGCGGCAGACAACTCCCTCGGATTTTTTGTTTCAGTGCCGTTGAGCTCCAGAATGATATCTTCCGGCCGTATCCCGGCTTTGGCTGCAGGGCCGTTCGGCTCAACCTGTGAGACCAATACTCCGTTTGTATTCGGCATGTTGAAACTCTTGGCCAATCCGGGAGTCAGCTCCTGTATGACCACTCCAAGCCATCCGCGTGTGACTTTTCCGTTGCTTATCAGCTGTGTGTAAACTCTATTCGCCATAGTGGCGGGAATAGCCAACCCGACTCCTTGGAAACCTCCGCTTTCGCTCAAAATCATAGTGTTGATTCCGACGACTTCTCCTTGAAGATTTACAAGCGGGCCGCCGCTATTCCCCGGGTTAATGGCAGCATCCGTTTGCAGGAAGTTGTCAAAGTTCCCGTTGATCTCGCGCCCTTTTGCGCTGATTATTCCTGCAGTCATCGTTTGCTCCAGCCCGAAAGGACTTCCAAACGCGAGCACCCATTGGCCCACTTTCACCTGATCTGAACTTGCAAGCTTCAAAGTTGGTAAGTCTTCGGCTTTCACTTTAATCACCGCCAGGTCCGTTTGGGGATCGGTTCCCACCACAGTTCCCTCGAGTTCACGTCCGTCCTGTAGCTTGGCTTTGATTTTCGTTGCGTTCTTTACCACATGGTCATTCGTCAGGATGTAGCCACGCGGATCAACAACAAAGCCTGACCCGAGGCTTTTCTGTTTCATGTCCCGCGGGTGATCAAAATACCGGAATGGACTGTTTTCGCCGAACATGCCGCCAAATGGATCTGGAGTTCCGTCGCTGTGAACAATCTGTTCGGTGCTGATGTTGACAACTCCCGGTTCCACCTGCTTGGCCACTTGTTCAAATGCATCGCTCAGCTGATCAACCAAAATTGCTGCCGATGCCTTGTTTATGGGTGCAGTACTTGTGCTTGCTTCATTTTTCGCCACAAATCCCAGAGCGCCTCCCAGGAGCAGAATAAGCATTCCCAGTCCCAGGGCAAATCCGTGACTGAATCCTAATCTCCTGGTTTTTATTTCCGATGACATCGCCTTTTCCTCCGCTTAATGTCCGTTCTTCGTCCCTTCATCATGCAGCTTTGATGCCAATTAATCAGATTCTGACAAAGTGGTTGGGTTCAAATGATTTAAGGTGTGTGCTCGATGGTCGGGAGATTTGACTAAACTTGTGACGTTTCAGCACGGGATGAAATCGCAGCGACTTAAATAGTGACAATCATAGGATTTATAAACATGTGTCAATTTTGCTTGGCGAAACCAACCTGCCACAGCTGGAAAGCATAACGCAAGGACGCAGAGGCGTGAGGACGCAAAGAATATTTGGTTCACGCGGCGGAGTTATTCATTAGATACTATGAGGAGAATCTCATGGCGTCCTTGCGTCCTTGCGTTAAACGAAAACCAAATTAGCTGCGACATTGTCGAATGTGCCATTGAAGTCCACCGCACGCTGGGCGGGCCGGGCCTTCTCGAAAGTGTCTACGAAGAAGCCTTGGTATGGGAACTGGAGCAGCGCGGACTGGCCATAAACAGGCAGGTGCGACTCCCTATTCCTTACAAAGGCAAAAAACTTGCCTCGTCTCTTAGAATCGACCTCATTGTGGGCGGCAAGGTCATCGTCGAATGCAAGGCCGTTATGGTTTACAACAGCATCTTCGAGGCCCAACTCTTGACGTACCTGCGGTTGACATCCCACAAGCTCGGTATGGTCGTCAACTTCGGAGAGAGAGTTGTGAAAGACGGCATCCATCGGGTAGTGAACGGACTATGAGAGTCGCCAGGCATTTAGGCTTCCCGAATATCCATTCCCATTCTCTCTAGTTTCCGGTAGAGCGTGCGTCTGTCGATGCCGAGAATCTCGGCGGTACGCGAGACATTGCCTTCAAAAGCATTGAGCGCTTCGCGAATGTAGCGTTCCTCCATATGCTCCAAAGTAGGCCATATCTGGCCATCCACAACAGAAACGTCACGGCGCGATGCTTGAATTTCCTCCGGTAGATCCTCCAAATCGAAAACACCGGATGTGTTCAGAGCCACTGCGCGCTCAACTACATTCTCCAGCTGGCGAACGTTGCCGGGCCAGCCGTAGCTCTGCATGTGAGCGATAACCTCGGGATTGACTGCCAGCCTTTTGTTGCTTCGGGATGAATACTTTTTTAGAAAGAAATCAAATAGCAGCGGCAGGTCGGAAATCCTTTCCCGCAGGGGAGGCAGCTGTATAGTTACAACTTGCAGACGATAATAGAGGTCT
>JAHFUH010000077.1 GCA_023265215.1 Acidobacteriota bacterium | reverse complement strand
CTGGAAGAGATTCTTGAGAAAATGAAGGAAGAGGGCTCTTAACTCCTGGAAGCTCAATCCAGGCAGGATGAACAGAAGATCGCCGAGGAAGTCGGAGATCTTCTGTTTGTGGCTGTGAATATAGCCAGGTTCCTGGAGATTGACCCTGAAACGGCTTTGAAGCGCACCAATGAAAAATTCTCCCGCCGCTTCCGGCACATTGAATCGGCAATCAAGCGGCAAGGCCGGGAATTGCGCAATGCCTCTCTTTCGGAAATGGATGCTCTCTGGGAAGAAGCCAAGAAATCCGAAATATAGTCGCAAACGCAAAGGGAGCGGAAATTTCGCCAGCCGAGGCGCTGAAGCCTTTTAAAGAAACCGCAGCATCTGCAATGAAGTAGGCCTTTTGCATGCTTAGCAGCCCGTGGTGAAAGGACAGAAAGCCGCGCGCATGTGTATTGCGGGACGAGCTCAGAGAAAATAGTCGGTGGATTCTGCAGGATCAGATTCTCAAGCGTTCCGGTGCCGAGGAATTCCATTACGACAGAGTGGCATTGTCCTTCCCTGCCAATTAAAAGAACTGCGGTTGCTCATTTTCTATCCCAGGAGATAAATCCCGAACGTAAATAATTCCAATAAAGGCCTTCCCGGTCACAGTGACGCGTGTCACTGATCTGTTTGATTTGAGCGGAATTGCTGTTTTTGATCACGTTCCTTGCGGAAAACGAGCAGTCGCAGTTTTCAGCGGCAACGCATACGGGATCCGGCTGTATTGTGCACGACATTAACACGTGCGCAAATCACAGATAACGCGAGGCTTCCGGCATTCTAGGTTTATTAGAGAGTTGTTATCCTTAATTGGCATGGCGATTGCAAAGAGTCATGTCATGGATCGGAAGTGCAGCCCAGTGGATCGAGAGCATGCCCCAAATGCACGCCCGATGGTGGCCATGCATCGGCATGCATGGTTAGAGGATAAGGCGGGGTTATGGCATTTCCTAACAGATCTCTTTGCCGATCTCCATGACTCAAATCGCAGATGGTCCGGCCGGCAGCGCGCGCTCGATGAGTTGCTAAAGGAGGAAAATAGATGAGGATTTCGATTCACAATATCGCGATATTATTGTCATGCGCTGGGCTCTCCTTATTAAGCGCATGCGGCGGTGGTGGCATTGGGGGTGGTGGCCGTACTGGAGGAGGAGGAGGGCAAGTTAGCCTGAAGTTCATTTCTACTAATATTGGAGCCACAACCAGCGGTAATATTTCTGGCATCGTTGTTGACAAAGATGGCGTTCCCATCTCCGAAGTTACGATTACGGCATTTCATACAAACAACAATATAGGGGTTACGACAAGAACCGATGCAAATGGAGCATATTCGTTCACGACATTGTACACAGGTTCCTGGACGGATTATCAAATCTATGCGGAAAAGTCGGGATTCGGGTTCTATCCCTCCCTTAGCGGAAGCAGTGGAGATATTATCAAGGCCGATTACAACGGCCTTTACAGAACTGCAATACACTTTTCAACCATTCCAACAACCCCACTGACTGGCGCCGATTTCATGGCGTATCGCGCTGGGGATAAAATCGTTAGCATTCCTAAAACCGGTCAAGTGATCAGCTATGTGAGCGGCGATGACGCAGCGGCGAACAAAGGAGTTGCCTGGCCTAACGCGCGCTTCACCGATAACAGGGATGGCACAGTAACAGATGGACTGACAGGACTTGTCTGGATGAAAAACGCTGGATGTCTTACCGCAAGCAACTGGTCGGCGGCGCTAACTTATGCCAACAATCTTGCCAGTGGATCCTGCGGATTGAAAGACGACTCAACAGCCGGTCAATGGAGAATGCCAAATGTAAATGAGCTGGAAAGCCTTGTGGATATTTCAAGGAGCAATCCGGCGCTTTCAGTCGGCAACCCTTTCACCAACGTGGCCAAGTCTTATTGGTCATCCACGTCCTATCAGGCTTCCCTAGGCGCAAGCGCGATGGTCATCCGTTTTACAGACGGGCTGTGGATAAACGGCACTGACGTCCCTCTATACAATAACAACAAAACGACATCATTGAATTCATTATGGCCTGTTAAATCAGGTTCGGCCGGTGCGGTTAAACTTCAAGCAACAGGTGCATTCATAGTTTACGCCACGGGGGACGACGCATACCATACCTGCCCATTTTGTGAGGGAACGGTTAATGGCGCTGTTGATGCGCATGTTGACGGAGACAGTGCGAGTCTTGTCAACTCGGCGCCTTTAACCTCCCCCAGACTCATTGACAACGGGAACGGCACACTCTCCGACACTGTAACCGGTCTGACTTGGCTAAAGAAAGGGGATTGCATTCGATCGTCCTGGGCGGATGCAATCGCTGCTGTTAACAGCCTGGCGACCGGACAGTGCGGGTTGACGGACGGGTCAACCCGCGGCCAATGGAGAATGCCAAACCGTTTTGAGATGCTGAGCCTCGCCGAACGCGCCCCGACTTTTCCAATCGCTTCTTATTACAACGGCACTTACGGACCCGACGGTGTAACCGTTTCAGGGCCTGTGGTTTTCAATGCTTTCGAAGTGAGTCAATATTACTGGACGTCTTCTACTTATGCGGTCGACGACACCCAAGCTTGGACAGTCTATAGCTGTGACTTCGGCGTTTACAATGCTCCTAAAGCCGCCACAGGATATACAATGGCGGTTCGATAGCATTTTTGTTTCCGGAATTGCTTTTTCTCGCCCTTGGGCATTCCTGATTTGGACAATTGAGACTCTTCATTGTTTTGGATTGTATCAATAACATAACACCCGAAATCGAGCTTTCACTTATTGAAGCGCAAATACGATGGAGTTCGTTTCACACAGATGCAGGCCGGCTGAAAAGAAAAGGTATGCCTGAATTATACGTTTCTTGTTCCAACCTGTAGCAAAATCGATTTCGAAGATCTTAGAGATTGGGCAGTCTTGTACTAACTCAAAAGACCAGGAGGGATAAAGGATTGGACGCGGACTACGAGGAATACGCTGAAAAATATAAATAAATATCTGCGTTCTTCCGCGTGCTCCGCGTATTCCGCGTCCAATCCTTATGTAACTATATTGAAGTGCTCGATGTGCAAAGTCGCGTCCGGCTTGATAATCACTTCTCTCTTGAGCGTGTTGCGGATCTCATCGATCACGGTGGATTCCGTTTCCCGCAGGGCCCGCGCAACATCCGGATGCACCCGTAGCATCAATTCCGATCTGTCATCCAGCAGCGACTGCATTTTTTCCAATTCATGATAAATGCTGTAGCAGGTTGTAGCCACTGATTTCACCATCCCGGATCCGGTGCAGTAGGGGCATGGCTGGCACAGCGTGCGCTCCAGGGACTGTTTCACTCTTTTTCTGGTAATTGCAACCAATCCAAATTCATTGAATTCGAGAATCTTGCTGGGCGACTTGTCTTTCGCAATTTCTTCCGACAATGCCTCCATAACACGCTTTCGGTTTTTGCGCTCATCCATATCAATAAAATCGATCACGATGATGCCGCCCAGATCTCGCAGCCTGATCTGACGAACGATTTCTTTTACCGCTTCCAGGTTCGTGCGGGTGATGGTCTCCTCAAGGCTGTTGCCGCGCCCCACGAATTTGCCGGTATTGATATCGATGCTGACCAAGGCTTCCGTTTGATTGATTACGATGTACCCGCCGGATTTCAGCCAGATTTTCGGCTGAAGAAGCTTGTCAATTTCCGGGGTGATTCCATATTCGTCAAATATATTGTTTGGCTTGGTGTGGAGTTTGACCCGATGCACCAGGTTCGGAAAGATCTTGTCTACAAACTCGACGATCCGCTGATACTCCAATTCGTCATCAACTCTTATTGCGGCAAACTCAAATGAAAATTGATCCCTGAGCAGCCGCTGCACGAGATTCATTTCCGCATGAACAAGAGCGGGAGCGGAAACTTTTTCTGCCCGGCTCCGGATATCTTCCCAAAGCCGGACCAGGAACATCAAGTCATTGACCAGATCATCCTCGGTATGCTCTTCGGCGGCAGTGCGGACAATGACTCCCCCTGGGAATTTGTCGCGATGCTTCAGTATTATATCTTTCAGCCGAAGCCTTTCGGTCTCCGATCCTATTTTGCGAGAAACACCGATGTGTTCCACGGTCGGCATGTAAACCAGGTATCTTCCCGGAAGCGCAATATGGCTGGTGACGCGGGCACCCTTTTTTGCGATAGGTTCTTTTGCAATCTGAACCAGGACCTCCTGTCCTTCGTGCAAAATATCATCGATCGATTGGCGTTCCGCTTTTTGAGTATGCCGGGCTGTAGTATAGCGCTTGCGCCGCGTGGCGGCGCCGCGGCGGCGCGCAAAACCCGGCTTGGGATTCTGCGGCTCCACGGCGAAAGGCAATATCTCTCCATCGTCCCTTATCACGGCTATTTCCAGCGGTGATATCTCGGCGGGAGTTTCTTCCTGTACGGAAACCGGAGGTTCAAATGCCGCTTCCACCTGGCTTTGTAGCTGCGAATCCGTCATTGCAGCTATATCGTTTCCCATCTCTGAAGATGCCGGCAAAGGAATGGACGACGATTCGGGGATTTCGGAAGGAGCATAGAGAGCATCCGATTCGAGGCGAGACTCAATCTCACGCTCTGTTTCAGCGCTTATATTCCAGTTCTCCAGAGGATATCCCGGAACCCATTCAGGATTGGTTTGTTGGGGAACGGGCTGCCGATTATTTTCAACGCGTTCCCGGCGTTCCCGCCAGCGGCTCTTTTCGGGCTTGCGGTCCCTGCGTTGGGTGCGCTCCTGGTTTTCAACTTCCGGGATGGGTGCAGCCACCACCGGCTCTTCCTCAACAGGCGCCGTGTAAACGGGTTCGCCTTCCTCGTTTTCTTCAACAAAGTCCGAAACATACAGGAATGCATCTTTTTCCAGCCCGATATGGACAAATGCGGACTGCATTCCGGGAAGAACTTTCGTCACCCTGCCTTTATACATGTTTGCAAGGATTCCGCGATTCCGGTTGCGTTCGATGTAGAGCTCTGCCAGTTGGTCATCTTCCAAAATGGCAATTTTCGTTTCCAAAGCTGTGCTGGAAACGATCATTTCTTTGATCATTGAACTACTCCAGTTTTTCTGGACGCGGGCTTGCACTCAGTGGAATGGAAATGCGCGGGTGAAAAGAGATAGATTGCCGCCTAAAAAAACGAAACGGCAATAAGCTGAAAAAACTGTTCAAAAATCTATAACCCGCTAAATTCGGGATACGGCGAGTGGCACAAACGCTTTAAAAAACCGAACTAAAATCGGGCCAAAGCGGTTTCAACGCCTCAAATACTGAGGATCGGATTCCCTCCGAAAATTAATAAAATCTATGTGTCACAGCCTGTATAAAAATCCCGAAACAAATCCCATTATTCTGACGACTGTCGCTCGAATAGCATCGAGCCGCGTCCGGTCATTAAAAGCTATATGTCCTAAATTTAATAATCACAAAAACTATAATTGCGTTTTGCGGCAACCCTCTCGTCTAAACATTATATGCTAAATGGGTTGAGAGGTGAATGCAAGCTTTGCCGCATAAAACAAGAAGCCAGGAGCCGGAAGCCGGAAGCCGGAATGGGTTGCAAATTTCCTCGGGAAATGACGCTTGGTTGAATCAAGCTTAAACATATTCAACCCTTCTTTCCACCTTCCACCTTCTGGCTTCTGGCTTCTGGCTTCTGGCTTCCGGCTACTTCAATTAACATATCGGCGCATTCTCACGCTCATACATAGGCTCATAGCCGCATAATAAGAAATGAGGGAAGAACCGCCTGCGCTGACAAAAGGAAGCGGAATTCCCATAATTGGGAGCAATCCTTCCACCATCCCGATGTTTATGAAAACATGAAACAGCAGCAACGCCAAAACGCCGCTGACAATCATTGTGCCGATCTTGTCCCTGGCTTCCCGCGCCGTTCTGAACAGCCTGAAAAAGAGGAAGAGAAAAAGACCAAGAAGCGCGATGCTGCCCACGAAACCTTTTTCCTCGGCCAATACGGCAAAAACAAAATCGGTGTGGCGGGCCGGCAGGAAGCCACCGTTGCCCTGGGATCCCTGTTTGAATCCTTTGCCGATCAGCATCCCTGAGCCGATCGCGATTTCGGATTGTCTCGCCTGATAGCCCAAGCCATGGGGATCGCTCGCAGGGTTGAAAATAATTTCAATACGGCCCTTCTGATAGCCGTGCAAATAAAACCAGCCGGCAGGCGAAACAACGGCCATGCATACAATCAGGACAATCAGGTGCTTTCGTTTGATTCCAGCCAAAAGTGAAAGCGCCGCGTAAATCGGGAAGAAGGTAACCGCTGTGCCCATGTCCCCCTGCAGCAATACCATCAGGGTGGGAACAAATACAATCGCTCCTCCGTACATAAGCTCTCTTAATCCCAGGTACTCCCGATCGGACTCAGAGTAATACTTGGCAAGCGCCACAATCACGAGCAACTTCATTAGCTCTGAAGGCTGGAAAGAAAACGCCCCCAGGGATATCCAGCTTTTGTTGTTGTGAATGGAATGTCCAATGAAGAGGACAAGCAGCAGGACAGCAATTCCTGCAACATATATGAAATTGATAAAATCGGAAAAGATGTGGTAGTCGAAATACAGAAGGACAAAAAAAGCCACCAGGCTGCAGCACAAAAAGATCAGTTGCTTGCCAAAATACGAGTTCAGGGTGGTGCCGTTGGTCGTGCTCCATATCTCGGCTGCGCCCGCCGCGGACAAAGCCAACAGCGCGAGGAACCACAGCCAATCGAACCCGAGCAACAACCGCCTGTCTAAGTTGATCATGGCAAAAACCTGAAAGCACAAAAAACGGAAGCCAGAAGCCGGAAGCCGGAAGCCGGAATAGTGCGGAAATCGCAACAGATCGGATTTCTTTTTGGAATAGCATCCATAAATTTAGTCATAATATTACCGAATTACTTTGGGCATCATTCTGGCTTCCGGCTCCTGGCTTCTGGCTCCTTCCGTCTGCAAATTGAGGGATTTTTTATGCTTTTCGAAATAGGTGCCAAAAATCAGTTTCGCCAAGGGAGCGGATACAATCCCACCCTTCCCTCCGTGTTCAATAAAAACAGTTACCGCTATTTCCGGATTATCCCTGCTGGCAAAACCGGAAAACCAGGAATGATCCTCGGAATCTTCGCGCATTAGCTTCTTATTTTCATTCCCGACGACCTGAACCGTCCCTGTTTTTCCACATATATCCAGTCCCGGAATGGCGGCATTGTGCCCGGTTCCCCCGTTGTTGACACTTTGCCACATTCCTTCCCGTATTCTGCGAGACTTTTCCACGCCGATTGAGATCCGGCGGTCAGGCCAGTTCAAATTGCCCCCTGCTTCCGCCCGTTTCAGCAAATGTGGAGTAGTGACAAGTCCTCCCGTTGCGATGGCGCTGACTGCCCGGACAATCTGCAGCGGTGTTGTGCTCACTGCGCCCTGTCCTATGGCGACGGAAATTGTTTCTCCGTCATACCATTTCGTTCGGCTGGTTTTCATTTTCCATTCCGGGCTGGGCATCACCCCGCTACGTTCGCTCGGCAGATCCACTCCGGTCCGTTCACCCAGCCCAAGAGCTCGCGCGTGTTCGGATATCCTGGAAATTCCGAGTTTTCGGCCCAATTCGTAAAAAAATATGTTGCAGGATCTTGCGATGGCCTGCTCCAGGTGCAATGCCCCATGCCCATTTTTGTCAGCGCAGTGAAAAACCCTGCCGTAATAGGTTGCGGAGCCGTGGCAGACAACTGCAGGATCGTCATCCAGCAGCCCCTCCTCCAATCCAGCCTCTGCCATTATCAGCTTGAATATGGAGCCGGGCGAATAGCTGTTCTGAATAGCCCGGTTTTGCAGCGGGCGATCGGGATCATTTTTCAGATCATTCCACTCTCCGGCTGAAATATGGGGGGAAAAAGCATTGGGATCAAATGAAGGCGAACTCGCCATAACCAGGATTTCGCCGTTGCGCGGATCCATGGCGACAATTGCCCCAACCTTCCCCTCCAGCGCTTTTTCTGCAACAGACTGCAAATCCAGATCGATGGTCAATTGAAGCTCGCCGCCAATGACAGATTCCGTTTCATCTGCAAGCCCGACTTCCCTTCCAACACTATCAACTAATACGCGGCGCTCTCCATCCTTGCCGATCAACAGATTGTTGTAAATTCGTTCAATTCCGGTTTGTCCCACTAGAGAGCCGACTTTGGAGCCTGGAAAAAGGTTTCCGTCCAGATCCTGCTCTGAAATCTCGCCGACGTATCCCAGGAGATGGGCTGCCAGCTTACCGTAGTGATAAAGCCTGCGTGGCTGAGGGCCCAGCTGTATTTCCGGATGGTCTCTCCTGTGGGATTCTATTACTGAGATATCCTCAATGCCGGCGTCTTCTTTAATGAGTATCGGATGATACAATGCGCTGCCTTTGCTTCGGCGCAGTCTGGTCTCCAATTCCTCGGAGGTCACCCCGAGTTTTTCGGTTAGAAAACGGGCGGTAGCAGCTTTATCTTTAATTTCTTCGCGGTATAAGAGCACGTCAAAGGAAGGCCGATTTTCTACCAGCGGTATATTGTTTCGATCCGATATCGTGCCCCGCGGCGCGAGGAGCTCAATCGTCCGATTCCGATTGTGCTCGGCCCTGAGCGCATACTCCGATCCCTGGATGATCTGAAGCTGCCAGAGCCGCGCAGCCAGGAGAAGGAAGACCAGCAGCACCGGCACACGGGAGAAATTCAGCCGCTGTTGAATCAACTGCTTATTGGTATCCTGCTGCACAACCATAAATAAATTTACGATTTACGATTTACGATTTACGATTGAGGGCAGGGTTGTTAATTCGTCAATCGTTAATAGTAATTCGTCAATTGTTAGTGGGCCTTATTCGTTTGAATTCGCTTGTAAGTTTCCAGACCGGCGAATAGAGCAACGCTGATCCCCGCCGTAATCAGAGCCTGCATTATGGATGCGCCCAGGAAGATTTTGCTTGTAGTACGTTGCATAAGCCGGAACAGGATGAACATGCTCAGGGAACTGAGGCATGAGGATGCGGCAATTATTGCAAACCTAACCCAGGGTTCCCTTGTATTAAACCTTTTCCAGGATTGTCCGATTGCAAAAGCAGCCAGTGTTCTGCCGAAGCCATTATAGCCAAGCGGCCAACCCATCGCTGCATC
Organism: Acidobacteriota bacterium; assembly: GCA_023265215.1. Taxonomy (GTDB): domain Bacteria; phylum Acidobacteriota; class UBA6911; order UBA6911; family UBA6911; genus UBA6911. The sequence goes on along the minus strand of JAHFUH010000077.1, from coordinate 4,316 downwards.
CAGGAGAAAGCCGGTCAAAGAGCCCACGAAAAGCGCCTGGGTTCGGCTCCGGTAAACAGCCCAGTAGGAAATCAGGATTAATGACAGGTCGAGAAAATTAAAAAGGAAAAAATTATTCCCTGCAATCATCTGTGCGACGATAGCTAAGAAAGACGATACTGCCAGGAATACGTACTTCATATGCTTTGCAGCCGTTAGCTCCCGCGAAGCCTCAAAATCCCGGCGGCTCCACAGGAGAATTCATGAGAAGCACGGAAACTTCTTCCAGCCGAATCAGATCCACGCCTGGTTCAACTTTGATGTTTCGAAAAACACTTTTCCCTTTTTGCGAATTCACCACTTTGCCGATAGCAAGCCCTTTCGGGTAAATCCCATCTAATCCGGAACTCAAAACAACATCTCCCACATCAACCTGCTCTGCGTTTCCAATATAAGTCAGGTCCAACAGAATGTCGCCGGACCCTCTTAAAACACCGGGAGTTCTCGTCCTTTCTATAATCACTCCCATGGAGGCGTCGGGATTGGTGATCAGCTGGACTTGCGATTGATGCTTCGCAACAAGAATGGTTCGCCCGATAATGCCGTCTCCAGACAGAACCGGAGCATCAATGTGCACGCCGTCGGCCGATCCGCAATTGATATAGATAATATTCGATAAAAAACTTGGTGTGCGGGCTACGACTCGGGATCCAACAGACTTGAATGGAATGGGGTTGCCTATGTCCAGAAGGCGGCGAAGCCTGATATTTTCCTGCCGCATCTGCTCGTAGGAATTATTCAAGAGGGAAAGGCGGCGAATATTTTCCTTCAATTGTTCGTTTTCTGCGCGCGCTCCCACCATCCAGAAATAACTACGCCAAATTCGCTGTATCCCGCCGACAACTCCCGATGAAACAGCAATAAGGGGAGTTTGAACAGCCAGCGTCCAGCTTTTAAACAACAGGATGCCGGAGGGATTCTCTATCTGGAGGGAAAGAAGGGCCAGTTGCAGAATAAGGAGAGAAACCATGACAACAACCGACCGTTCCTTATTCACCCGCGAGGAAAGATCACTGGACACAGATTCTCCGGAACAGTTTGAGATCGGTCAACATTTTGCTCGTTCCGATGACAACGGATGAGAGCGGATCCTCGGCGACGAACACGGGGAGCCCTGTTTCCGACGACAGTCTTTTATCAAAGCGCTTCAGCAGTGCGCCTCCTCCGGTCAATACAATGCCGCGATCCATAATATCCGCGGACAATTCCGGCGGCGTGCGCTCCAACGCAACCTTGATGGCGTTGATTATGATCGCAATACTGTCGCTTAGCGCCTCTCGTATCTCTTCATCGGTTATCGTGACAGTCTTGGGCACGCCTTCTATAAGATTGCGCCCTTTTATCTCCATAGTTAATGGTTTTTCGAGAGGGCCGGCGGAACCCAATTGAATCTTGATCGTTTCCGAGGTTCTTTCGCCTATAAGCAGATTGTGTTTGCGTTTAATGTACTGGATGATCGCCTCATCCATTTCATTGCCGGCAACTCTTACCGAGCGACTATAAACGATTCCGGAAAGCGAGATCACTGCGATATCCGTAGTGCCTCCGCCGATGTCTACAATCATGTTTCCGCATGCTTCCGTTATAGGCATTCCGGCGCCAATTGCGGCAACAATCGCCTGCTCTACCAGGTACACTTCGCTGGCTTTGGCCCGCAGCGCAGACTCTTGGACCGCCCGCTTCTCCACCTGGGTAATCTCTGAAGGAATACCGATTACGATCTTTGGGCTGAGGAGGTGGTTCCGGCCATGAGCCTCTTTGATGAAGTACTTCAGCATGACCTCCGTCACGTCAAAGTCGGCAATCACCCCGTCCTTCATCGGTTTTACAGCTACGATGTCCGCGGGCGTTCGTCCAAGCATCTCCTTGGCTTCGCGGCCCACAGCAAGGACCTTCTTGTTGTTTTTATCGAGTGCGACGATCGACGGTTCATTAACGACTATCCCGCGACCTTGCGCATAAACAAGGGTATTCGCAGTTCCAAGATCAATAGCCAAATTACTGGAAAAGAAACCAAAAAGAGATCTAAAATTCATAACTGTTAGACGGCGACTTTGATGCTGTTCTTGGAAAGTTCCTTTGCCCGGTACATGGCCGCGTCTGCTTTTTTAATCAGGCCTTCAGCGGTTAGAGTATGCTTCGGACAATTGGCAACACCGAGACTCACAGTCAGGCGTATGCTTAAGTTCTGTGCAACGAACTCGCACTCTTCCACCTTTTTTCGGATCCGCTCTGCTATGATCATCGCCCCGTTCAAAGGAGTTTCCGGCAGAACAATCACAAACTCATCCCCTCCATATCTTCCAACTACATCTGTTTCACGCACTATTCCCCGGAAAACCTGCCCTATTTCCGATAGAGCCTGGCTGCCCACTAAATGTCCAAAAGTATCGTTTATTCTCTTGAATCCATCAACATCAATGAACAGCAAAGATACTTTTTTCTTATAGCGGAGGCAACGCCTTACATCCGCATCGAGATATTGCATCAGGTAGCGATAATTGTAAAGCTTTGTCAAATCATCAGTTATTGTAAGCCGCTCCGATCTTTCGAACGTGTCTAGCGTCCTAATTGCGGTTACCAGCGGATTCAGCATCATCTCCAGCAATGCCTGGTCTTCACGCAAGAAAGCCCCGGATATTTTGTTCACCAGTTCAATGGCTCCGATCTTTTCTCCCCTGAGAATGAGAGGATAGCAAACTATAGACCGGATAAAGACACTATCTTTGCTGAATGGCACTTTCAATTCAAATGAATAATGGTTGTTAAGATATGGCACTCCGCTGTTCAGTACTTTTTGAACTATGGAGCTGTTCGCATGCCGCTCAAATAAATCAAAATCCTGAATGTTGCCGGTGCTATAGGCACGCTGCAGTGTCGCACTCCCCTCCCCGAACAAATAAACCATGCATTCTTCCGCCTTGATGTGCGCCAGGATTTTGTCAATAAGAAGGCTTAAACCAGTTTTTCGGTCAGCGGGGCTTGAAGAGGATTCAATTGTATCTGCAAACGCTGCGAAAAACTCTTGCGTGTCGTCAGCCCGCTTCTGTACCACCGCAAGCTCTTTTCTATGCTTCCGAGCCTGGCCAAATCCCTCAAGCAAATAGCCGGCAAGAGAAACAGGCATCGGGAATTGAACAATCAGCAGGCCATCGTCATTCCTCGCAAGACCTCCGGCAATTGGTTTGTCCGAATTGGTGTATCCCACAATTTCCGCGCCGGGGAATTTATTGGAGAGATGACGCTGTATGTCTGGAGATTCGCTGTCAGAAGCGAAAAAAACGGCCAGATAATCCCTGAAAGGAGCAACAGGGCCGCCCAAAATCGCACTGTCCTGGAAAATTTCAAATTTCCAGGGCGTCCCTTCAGGAATTCTATCCAAAAGAAATTGCGGCGCCCGATCCTTATAAATAATTCCGATTCTTAATTGCTCAAACATTATATTTGCTCTCACCACTAGAACCGGGCACTTTTATTGACTGGATCTGAAGTCATGATAGGCTGTAAGCGTTCGAGTTCGGCCCGCAAGATCTGTCGCCTTCAGTACCAGACCAACTCTGTCAATGGAAGCGGGAAACAGCTGAGTGAAATGCTTGAAAGAACCGTCTCCGGCGACTTCAACGGGTTCATTGTCTACAACCAGTTTGCTTCCTGCCTCGACGCGCCCAATAATTTCCAGGCTCCTGCCAAAAGGTGTAATTTTTCCAAGCTCCAAAAAGGGTCGCGTTTCTGCGCCCTTATTCTTTTCATGTTGAGGCCTTGCCTGAAAAAGCCCCGCGGAATTGTTAACAGCCGAATCCGGGATGTATTGATTTGGTGATTTCACTATTAAGCGCTGCGAAAAAAATAAAGAAATGGCAACAGCTATCGCCGCCATAGTGAAAATTGCTGTTTTTGAAATCCTCTTGCCGCGTGCTTTGACGGCAGAGAGGGGCGCGGAATCGCCATGCCCGCTCAACATGCCCAAATACCAACTACTTTATGCCCCGCGAGTTAAGGCTTGCGAATGCCACTCAGGGCGTTTTAAGACATGAGAAATTCGCATAACAGCACACGAATCTGTGCTGTCATTCTCATCGGAAAGTCGGAGGGACTGTATTATCACATTCTCCCTCAAATAAGCGGTTAGCGATCCGCTTTAAGACTTTGAGATTTTGGATCTTGGCGTCTTCGAGTAAATTACGCCAAGATCCAAAGACCGAAAGTCACAAAGGTGTCAATTATCAATTGTCATTTGGCGGATTTAATCCGGTCGGAGGGATGCTCGTTGCATGTAT
>JAHFUH010000508.1:2767-4340 GCA_023265215.1 Acidobacteriota bacterium | reverse complement strand
GAGCGGCGATTGCTTTTACCTGCTCTGCCGTGTCATCCGTGCTGCCGTCGTTGACAACAAGAATCTCCAGAGAATCTGCGGGGTAATTCAGTTTCAAGAGCGCTTTCAGCGTTTGGGTAATGACAAGGCTTTCATTGTGGGCGGGGATCATCAGCGATATTTTTGGAAGCTCCCGTAAGCTTTGTTCCAGAACGCGGCGCTGCTTTTCAGCCCGGAAGCCGTACAGGTAACCGAGCAAAAACAGAATAAATTGGTAGCCGAGCATGAACCAGATGATGATCACGCTGAACACGAACAGATAGTCAATCAGAATATTTGAAATCATCGAAAATCTCAGGATTGCGATTGCCGCGATGAGTCCGTCGACGCTTTTGCGTTTGTACTGCGACCGACTGCTCTTCTGGCCAAAATGGAGAAATAAATCAGGATCATCAGACCGCATGCCACAATTCCGAACACGACGATAACCGTGGATCCGTAAAGGCTGGTTTTTTCCAAAATAGTTATGGCAGTGCTGTCGGCCAAAACCTCCACATTGTGACGTCCCCGGGGCAACCGGACGCTCCACGTTCCAGCATTTGATAACGGCGGGTTGGAATCTACCATGCCATCCACCATTATCCCAAACGGCTGCTTGTTAAATAAAGCCAGGCTGCGCAAATTGGAATCATACGAAAACTGGAAGCCTCTATCCGTCCGCTTGATGGAATCAAGACTTCCTGTGAACCACAGCAGCCGTATATCCAGGATGGATGTATTGAACAGCCGGAATTTCTTCTCCAGTGACGTGATGCGATGACTTCCGCCGGGCAACAAAATTTCGTTCTCTCCCCATCCCGGCCAAAAAATATCGTCCACTTTATAATTCTGCCAGTCACCCGGGGATGCCAGCGACACAGGCGCTTTCGAACGGGTCACCCACGCATTATCCTGATTCTCCAGTGTTGCGTCGTGCGCAAGAACATTGGACAGGGTTTGCAGGTCCTCTTGTGGAAGCGTGTATTCGCTATAAACACCCGCCCTTCCGCTTGCTTCCGAAGCTTCGATAAACGTACGGGCCAGCTCAATTCCTATCGGCCTTTCGGTTGGAGCATGCGAATTCTGGATATTCCGATCCACCACGTTGATATCAAACATCAAGCGCTTTCGATCCCGAACCAGCTTGAGATATGTCTTGGTGAATTCCTTATATCGGTCCGGACTTTGCGACCAGAACTGCTCCGGATCTTCCACCTGCAGTGTGATTGGAAACTGGTCCATCAGTGAAACTATGAGGTGTGAGTCCACTCCGGTATCGCGCGTCACCGTAGATGAATGAAGGCTGTCCATCATGGTGACAATTATCTCCATGTCTTTTGCCTGGGCGATAGGCGAGATTCTTTCCAGAAGAGTGCGATGCCATGCCAGGACTCGTTGCGCGCGATACTCGTCGAATTTTTTTAAAGCCCGGGGATTATGCTTCCAGTAGTTGGAAGAATCAGGCGAAAAAAGCGAGATCGGATCGAATCCCCCCAAAGCCTTGAAGGCCTCGCGCGTAGTTTTCCCCATAGGAAGATAGTTTTGCGGGTCCTCC
>JAHFUH010000508.1:0-2757 GCA_023265215.1 Acidobacteriota bacterium | reverse complement strand
CATTGTTTGTATCGTAATTGAGCTCGCCAATATTGACGCCATCCCATGAATAACGCTTGAGCAGCTCTTCCACGAAATCAAAGGCGGCGTCCTGGCATTCCGGTATATCGAGATCCATGTGATGCCGCCAGCCGACGAGACCGTCTTTGCCGGTTGCTGTTTTGGCACGCCAATTCGGGTGATCGTCCCAAAATTTGGCACTGACATGTGGAAGTTCAAACCATGCATAAACCAAAATGCCGTTTTTGTGACAAACATCCACGAGCCGGCCATAGTCATAAGACCAGGAAGGCCAGAAGTGATACGCGGCGGCATAGATGGCGCGCACTCCCCGGGCATGCCATTGGGCGGCAAGCCGTTCAATGTCGATGCCCCCCCTATAGCCCGGATCGAAATATAGTTCGAGCTGATTCTGATGCAAAGGCAGATTCACATTGAATCCATCCAGAACATAATGAATGAAGTATGGGAACCGGGTATACCCCAATGAAGTGACAGGATCGAGCCGGGCACTCAGGTAAAGCAAGCGTCCCTGCCCGCACTGCGCAAGCAGCGCCAGCGGAAGCTCGCTGTCTTTGTCTTCCGCAAAAACAGCGATCGCATTACGGGCAGAAAATCGAACGACAGTCGCCGGAGGATTCCACGTAAGCAGCCATTTCTGATTTTCGGGTCTCAGCCTTGAAAACCACGTCGCCTCGGACATAACTTGACGCACTTTCAAAGACCTGCTTTCGGACCGAATGCCAAGTATTTCGCTAAGCGGGCATGGACCGTCTATGACAAGACATCCTCCGCTACGGACGAATTCTTCGATCCATTGGTTCTGCTTTGCAGATAATTTCATCGCTACTGCGCGAGGAATTACCAGAACCGCACCTAGTGCTGCCGATCCTTTTGAATAGTCCTTCTGCTTAACAGTGGAAACACGAAAACCGAAGGCTGAAAAGGCGCTTATAAAGCTCTGCTGGTCGTTCCAATCCGCCTTTCCCAACGAGTCATCGCACACGATAATCGCCTCGGGCTGGACAATATTATGAGCGACAGGAGCTTTTGAAAATTTCTGCTGAACCCAGGATTGAATTTTCGACCAGATACTTGGAGCCTCCGGTTCGACTTGCCACGTCACCTCCGGGACCCCCTCCATTACGAGTACATTGTTGGGAGGCACAATCCCGGGATCTTTGAAAAGGCCGGGCTGCTTTTGTTTGGAATAGGATTCGCCGGAATGGTGCCCGTTTTCATCCAAAAGAAATCTATGAAGGTACAGATTCTTCATGGGCAGCTGAACGGATTCCGTATAGGTCTGGACCAGGCGGGAGTCCATTTGCACTTTCAAATCGTAATTCCTGATGGAAATAAAACGATATCCCTGATCTTCTATTCCATCGAGGCACTCTTCCAGGTACTTGAGGTCGAGAAAGGGATGAAAATAAAACGAAGCAACTCCATCGCGAACTGCCTTGAGCCGTTCGCAGTTTCTGATCAGAGCTGCGGGATCGGGTTTTTTCAGCGAAATATATCCGAGATCTTCAGGAATGATAAAACGGCCAAAATGGTCCAGAGCGGGATAGGGGAAAAAATGGCCCGAATCCGCCTGGTCTGAAGAGAGAACTGATTCGTAAGCGGAATTAAAGTGTTCTGAAAATACCTTATAGTCCAGCTGCGAGCCAGCGTAATGCGGCGTTTCCCATGTGAGCGGGTAAATGCCGTTTTTAAAGCATTCCTCCAAGCCCAGGCGCAGCTTCTTTTCCACCAATGCCCGGGAATCGCCCGCGACAGGATGATCCGAGAGCGCATCCCAAAACTCGTAGTCATCCGCACTCTTGCCCTTATACTGGTGTGTTGCTCCATGCATGACAACGGCCCCGCCCTTGGAAACCATATATCGAATGGCACGCACAAACTCGGGGCGATCGGACAGATAAATCTCCGAATCCTCCTTATCTTCCGGATTTATATAAATGGGAATCAGCGCTATCTGAAATGGCACGTGGCGATCGTAGAGGTAGTCTGCAATCTTCCTCAGCACCTCCGGGTCTTCCTCGATCGTGACATCCTCCAACCTTAATAAGGCATTCCGTTCCTCCTGATGCTGCATTTTTAAAAAATCATGAAGAATATCGCAAAATACCAGGTATCGGTCTCCTTCATCGGCATAGCTGAAGGGTGAATCTGCACAATACCAGAAATCCCCGGAACGGACGATGTATGGCAGCGTCCGCCCACTGGCGTTTTGCGCTGTCGCCATTACTTGAGCTTTTGTCGAATTGAGGATCTCGACGGGATTAATAGAGGGTTCATTTTTTGAGAGTGTTATGTCTTTATAGTGAACCGTTGTAAAACCTTGGGTAATAATCGGTCCGCTGATTCTGAATCCCACTCTTGAAATAAATGAAGGTTCTGCCGCTACATCCGGCAAATGATTCCCAATCCAGAATACCGGAACCGAAGTGCTCCGGATATCGGAGAGAAAGGACTGCGGGTAGATAGCTTTGCGATTATCTACGGCCAGCATGATAACAAAACGATATTGGTTCAAAGCATTAGCTTTATAGTTTTCGATGCCAACAAGATTGCCTTTCAAGCCAAAATGGCCAAGCAAATCCAGGATGTTGTTGCCATCAAGTATTCCGAGAGAAACAGGCGCCGGCAAGCTGTCGTGAAGGATCAAGACATCCGCCTGCTGATTTATTGCAGGGACTGCCGGAGCCTTCTTCGGTTCATCCTTGCCTGCGGCAAGTGAAAAGAATAAAGACA
>JAHFUH010000507.1 GCA_023265215.1 Acidobacteriota bacterium | reverse complement strand
TTACAAATACATTGCCGTCATGAAGGAAAAACTTGATCGCAAAGAAATTAAGAAGATAATGCGCGAACGATACGAAGTCTCTCTGGCAGGCGAAGTCTATGAAGAGCCTTTACACAAGCAGCCGGTTTTCAATAAATACTGCACTGGCGCCCTGCCCATCTCCGAAGACTTGTGTGCGAGGCACATTTGCCTGCCTATCTATTCGGGAATGGATAAAGCGGATGCACACCGTGTGTTGGCCGCGCTCAAGGAAGTTCTCGGATAAGAGTTCTTCACCGCAGAGGCGCAGAGGACGCGAAGTTCACAGAGAAAATATTTTAAATTTCTGCGCTCTCGGCGTCCTCTGCGCCTCTGCGGTGCGCTTTTTAGGCAGTTTCCTCAACCACTTCAGCTGCCTTATCCTTCGCGGCGCCGGCGTCCAGGGAGGTTGCGGGAATAGTGCTGATGAGCAGAAAAGAAATCAGCATCGCTATGGCGCCGAACAGAAATACGCTTCTTATTCCTGCTTGCATAGAGTTGCGTATGGCTTCGACTGTTTTATGGAAGAGCGCCGGGCCTTCACTCCCTCTATCTTGGAATCTTTTTTCCAAAGCATCCATGTCCTTTTGCGACAGCAGCACCTTGGAATCGGTAAGGCTGTCGAATGTCTTCTTGTCCAAACGTTTCAGTTCATCAGGCACTGTTCTGGCCAAGCTGCCGGCGGAGGCTGAATTCATGACAGATCCAAGAACCGCCGGGGCAAGCGCCACACCCATCGCTATGCAGAAAAATATAGCGCCCATGCCCACGCCCAGCAGATTTTTGGGCATAGTATTCTGAATCACCAATGTATTTATGGTCGGGACTGCGCCCAACCCGATACCGATGATGCCGGCAGCAACCAGAATCAAAGCTATGGGCGTCCCTGCGTTGAAAAAAACAATCCCGAACATGTCCACTGTAGCCAGACCAAATCCCAGAACATACATCCACTTATAGCGTTTTGACCGGGCCAGCAGAAATCCGGTACAGACTCCGACAGCAGCCATTATTGCGCTGAACGGAGTGATTATAGAGCCACTCAGAGTGGTGCTATGGCCTTGGACCCCCTGCAAAAACATCGGGAAATACATAATGATTCCTATCTGCCCGAAAAAGGAGAACAAAGATGCGCCGGCAACCGTTAGGAATATCCGGTTCCGGAACACCTGGGGATCTAAAACCGGCGCTTCTGCTCCGGATTCGTACCCTATGAATAAAAACCAGAAAATGAGAGATAAAGCCAGAAGCCCGATCACCTGAACGGACGCCCATGAATAGCCCATCCCGGGGAAGGAAAGCCCGATAATCATTGCCGCCAAGGCTACCGCCACCAGCAGGCATCCGATGTAATCGATCTTAATTCTTGATGCTTTCCTGACCAGTGAAGGGACGCCCATCGGCACCGTTATCAGGCAAAATGCCAGCAAAGGCAGTGAAATCCAGTAAAGCCAGCGCCAGCCGAGATGGTCGGTAAACCATCCGCCCATCGTCGGGCCGATCAGAGCAAAGCCAAGGGTTGGGAAATTCAGCAATCCTATCCATTTGCCGCGTTTGTCGGGAGCAAACATATCTCCTACCACAGAAAAAACGAGAGGCATCATCGATCCCGAACCAACCGCACCGATCATGCTGGCCACGATCAGGAATTTAAAATTCGGGCTGATAGGAATCAAGACGGAGCCCAGCAAAGCAAAAGCCAGCGATACCATCAGGATGAACCGGCGCCCATAAATATCTGAAAACTTGCCAAACAGGAGAGTCGCAAACGCGCTTACCAAAGCCGGCAATGACATGGCCCAGGAATATAGCGACATGCCGTTCAATTCGGCAGCCATCTTGGGCCTTGCAATCCCCATGGATTGCACAAAATAGGTCATCACGCCATAGACGGCAAAGATGGCAGTCATCGCCAATACGATCTGCCTCTTGCTGTATCCATATTCAACCTGTGGGTGCTGGTACATTCATTTCTCCTTGTGAAATTATTTGAGCCAGGAGCCTGTCCCGTGTTTTCTAACACAGTTTTCATTAAAATACGGGGAAAAACCGATAAGGATTTGTGGAAGAGTTTTCGGACGCTCCATTGTATAAAAAAGAAGCTCCATGAAAAATCGTCGCAATTATTATCGCATTCTTCAGGTGCAACCCGACGCCTCAATAGAAGTGATTCGAGCCAGTTATCGCACCCAGATGCGGGAACTCGGGAAACACCCGGATTTGGGCGGATCGGTTTTTGGCGCCACTGTTCTTAACGAAGCCTATGAAACGTTGAACAATCCCGAACGCCGGGCTGAATACGATAAAAAGCTGTTCCTCAAACTTACGAATGCCAAACAGGTGCGTTCGAACGTCAGTCAACCGATCACTTCTGCGATTTGTCCATTCTGTAAATATCCTCTACCGGGAAAACCGGAACCGGGCGCAATCTGCCCTATCTGCCGATCACCAGTCCATTCTGCCCCAATTGCTCCCTCATTCTCTTCAGGCAAACGAGCTCTGTCACGCACCAGGCATTCCGAGCAGATCAAGTACTATTGCACCTGGCCGGATGAAGCCCGGCAGGGAGCGATGATTGATTTTTCCCCTAAAGGGATGCGTTTCTTTTGTGAAGAAACGCTGGCTCCCAAAACAGTTGTGAAAATCAGCAGCTGCTTTTTCGAAGCTTCCGGCGTCATTACAAACTCTCAGGAAAAAATATCGGGCGGACAAAAACAGTATGCGGTAGGAGTTTGCTTTCTGGCGGTAAATTTCATCGAGTTTCGGGGTAATTTGCTTTCTACATCTGCTTGAAGATTGAAGCCAGAAGCCGGAAGCCGGAATGAAAGCCAACCAAATGCCGCCGATTTTTAACGGAAGCGCTGATTCTTGCTTCCGGCTTCCGGCTTCCGGCTTCTGGCTTCTATTCGCTTTTAAGTTCTTTTTCCTCCCACATGTCGTAGGCAGTCGCGACGGAAGACGCTTGGGCAAGAATTGCAAGAGCGCAGACTATGTGCATGCCTCGGAGCACCGGAAGGACGAAGGGGAGATTCGGAGCCAGATGGCTCACGCCTCCAAGGGCGAGACCGCTGACCAGTTGAAAAACTGCGAATCCTGCAGTCACCTCGCTGATGCGCAGCAGTCGGGAGGGGACCGGAATCGCCGCCAGGCTTCGCGCGTTGATCCGTGTCCTGACCAACAGAATCAATCCCAATAGTGCGTGGACAGAAAGTCCCACATAAGGACCCATCCAACGCGGGATCAGGACGCAGGAAAAGAAAGCAATCCACACGGTGTTATAAAGCTTTTTCCAGAGCATAGAATCCAACCTCTCAGTGTAACGTTTTTTGATAACCGCTCCAGGCCGGGCTGGTATTGGCGCCCTGGGCCGTCACCATGCGTATTTCAGAGCCGTCCAAAAGCATGATATAGATCTGAGGACTCCCGGTACGATCCGATTGAAAAGCGAGATGCTGCGCAGTTGGCCTGACCAGAATTGCCTCTTGCATTCGCACTGGCGACGGGGCACTGCACAATATCAAGACTATCCAAAGCAACTTTCTAAAATGCATTAAACGGCTCCGGCATGAAAAAGCGGATCTTATCAGTTTTCTCCAATTTGACATAGAAAGGATGCTTCCGGCTTCCGGCCTCCGACTTCTCTTTATTTGTTGTTTTTTTGCTGCAGCCGGTTATTATAATTTACCAATCTACTAAGGAGTTAATCAGTTGAAATGCCAGGCTTGCGGGTCAACGGAAATCCATCGCTCTCATCGTCGCGGGATTCGCGAACGCTTCCAGTTTCGACTGGCTTTCAGGGCGCCTTATCGATGTTCGGGATGTGCAAAGCGGTTTTCAGGTTGGTATTTTGGGCCGGCTAAGTCGGATGACGATTATACTCCTCTGGGCGTTCTTCGATTCTGGCTTGTCAGCGCTTTGGTATGGATCATTATCATGGCTTTGTTGGTCCTGGCCTGGCAGCAACTATCCTGACGATTATGGAGAGCAATTTGCCATCATGTTTTTGGCGCTCTGTTTTTTCGTCCCAAAAATTATTTGCATCCACTCAAAAATCCCCAAATTGAAGCTTTGATATCCGGAGGCCTTCAGATTATTATAGGCCAAAATAATGACCATAGGAGCGACTATGAAACGATTGGTTGTTGTAGTTTGTTTTGCAGTTTTATTCCTAAGTTTAGCTGTCTGGGCCGCGGATCAGCAGGCCAATTTAAGTGGGACGTGGCAACAGGACACCAAACTTAGCGATGCCGCTCCGAAAAACACCGGCTACGGCGGTGGCGGCGGCGGCGGTATGGGTGGTGGTGGCGGCATGGGCGGCGGCGGT
>JAHFUH010000506.1 GCA_023265215.1 Acidobacteriota bacterium | reverse complement strand
ATTGCGAAATCCCTCTAAGGCATATCGGAAGGCATGTTTTCTGATTTCTTCAATGAATGGTCGAATGACTACCCTCGCTTCGGCAATCCACTTTTTATTTTATTGACACTCTAACGGACTCACCGTCAGAATTGAATTCGAATGAAAGATGCCTTTGAATGAGTTTTTCCTGTGCAGTAATTTTGGTCAAAGCACAGATAAAGCAAAGATGCCGGCGCGCATGCTTATGCGCCTCAAAGTAGATTTTCTGGAACGCATGGAGGCCTAATGTGCAATGACGAAGACAATGAAACCTTCCCGCCGCGGCACGCAAACATTCCCGTTGCAGGCATCGGAGCTTCTGCCGGAGGTATTGAGGCGCTGAAAGAGTTTTTCACGGCGATGCCACCGGAAAGCGGCATGGCTTTTGTGGTCATTCAGCATTTGGAGCCCAGCCATGAAAGCCGGATGGCGGAAATCCTGGGCAAATGCACGACAATGAGGGTAGTGCAGGCCGAAGACAGCATTACTGTTGAACCGGACACCGTCTACACAAACCCGCCGGGGCGAATATTGAGCATCCATGAGGATCAACTGCAGCTCGATTTTCCCGAAGAGCGGCGGCATGTTAAAGAGGCAATCAATCATTTTCTAACATCCCTTGCCGATGCCAAAGGTGAGAGGGCAATGGGCATCATCCTTTCAGGCAGCAGCGCCTCGGATGGCCCGGGAGGCATCCGTGCAGTTCGCGCCGCGGGAGGGCTGTGCATTGCTCAAGATCCTCGATCCGCTCAGTATCCGGCCATGCCTCAAGGTGTGATAGATACAGGCCTGGCGCACTATGTTCTGACCGTAAGCCAGATGCCCGCTGTACTGCTATCCTATTCGCAAATAGCCCATGCCTTGACGGCCGAGAAACTATCGGGTGACCTGGAATCGATACTCAACTTGTTGCGTACGCGAGTCCGCGGCGATTACCAATATTACAAGAAGGCTACAGTTATCCGCCGCATTCGACACCGGATGGCGTTCAGGAAAATCAGCGGCATGGATTCTTATATGACGCTGCTTCTGGCGGACGCGGACGAACTGACTCAGTTATCCAAAGATATGCTGATAGGGGTAAGCTCATTTTTTCGAGACTCCGAAGCCTTTGAGGCGCTGCGAAGCGAAGCCATTGCGCCCCTGGTTAAGGACAGGGATCCGGATACTCCATTAAGAGCTTGGGTGCCGGGCTGTGCAACGGGAGAGGAGGCCTATTCGGTTGCTATCCTTTTGCTCGAAGCGTGCATTGCCGCGGGAAAATCCTGCCAGGTTCAGGTCTTCGCTTCAGATGTGAACAATGAAGCGCTCGAAGCGGCTCGGGCCGGGGTCTATCCTGAGACAATAGCCCCGAATATCTCGGCTAATCGCCTGCAACAATTTTTCACCAAGCAGGATGGGACCTATAAGGTTGAGAAAAGATTGCGGGAAGTCGTGGTCTTTTCTCGACACAACCTGCTCGTTGACCCTCCTTTCCCGAAGCTCGACTTGATTAGCTGCCGGAACGTGCTGATTTATCTGGAACCCGAGGCCCAAAAGAAGGTCCTGTCGATGTTCAGCTTTGCGCTGAATACGGGTGGTTATCTGCTGCTGGGCAAATCCGAAGGGATTACCGGCGTAGAAGACCTGTTTGAGCCGGTCTCTCACCATAAGCGACTCTACCGCTCGACTCAGAATCGCACCACTGTCCCGTTATACGGCAGAGACGTCCCGTCGGTTATGCTTGGGTGGGAGCCGACGCGGGTCTCGCCGGTTGCGATCGCTCTGGCGCAGGCCAATCAGTTGGCGCTCTTGAAGCATTTCAACGCAGCAAGCGTGCTCGCAGATGCCAAAGGACAGATACTGCAATTCCATGGTCAGACTGAAAAGTATCTGGGCCATCCTAATGGACTGGCCAGCCTGAACATATTGGATATGACTTCGGGCATACTATCCGCGCAGCTGCGCCGGGCAATTGACAAGGCTCTCAAACAGGACGAGCCTATCGTAATTCCTCACGTGCCAATTTCACGCGATGAAGCGCTGATAGCCAATGTGACCCTGATGCGAGTGCCGGTCGACACGAAGGCCGGCAGGCTGCTCGCTATTATCTTTGAGGATGTCCCGCAGACATATAGTCCGGATAGTTCTGATTCACTGACAGTTGCGACTACCGTGGAAGAACCGCTGGTGGCCCAGCTCGAAGCTGAAGTTAAAGCCCTCCGAAGCGAACTAAGGACGAGCGGCGAGGAATTCCTTACGGCAAACGAAGAGCTCCGGGCAGCCAATGAAGAAATCATGTCCATGAATGAGGAACTGGAGGCCTCAAAGGAGGAATTGCAGGCGACCAATGAGGAGTTGACCACAGTGAACGCTCAAATGGCCGATAGAATGGCGGATCTCACTGCCATCAACAACGACCTTGCCAATCTGCTGAGCGCCACGGAGATTGCTACCGTCTTCCTGGACAGCCGATTGCAGATCAAGCGATTCACTCCGCAGGCAACCGATCTGCTGAACCTGATCCCGGGGGATATCGGACGCCCGCTCAATCATGTTACGCAGAATTTCCCCGGAGGCGAGGAACTCCTTGCCGATGCAGAAAGGGCTTTCAAAAATCTGTCAGTCGCGGAAAGGGAGGTTTGCACTCGCAGCGGTTATTGGTACACAGTCCGAGTCCTTCCCTATCGCACTCTGGATGATAGAATCGAAGGAGTCGTGATCACATTTTCGAACGTGACCCGTCTCAAGGAAGTGGAAGGTAAGTTGCAATACCAGAAGACGTATTCCGAGAGTATCGTCGAGACAGTCCGGATTCCGCTGATAGTGCTGGATGGCGAGTTGCAGATCATGTCGGCCAATAAAGCATTTTATCAAATGTTCCAGGCCAAGCCCGAGGATACTGTTGGATACCGCATATTCGATTTGGGCAACCGGCAATGGGACATAGGACAGCTGCGACGCCTCCTTGAAGAGATGCTTCCCGAAAATTCCTCATTCCAGGATTTCAGAGTGGAGCATGAATTTCCGGAAATTGGCCTCAAGGCGATGCTCTTAAGCGGTCGTCGTGTTCAGGAAACCGGAGGGATGCCGGAGTGCATTCTTTTATCCATGGTTGATATCAGCGAACTTGAAAAAGATCGCAAGGAACTCCGTTCCTTAAACGCGGAACTGGAGCAACGGGTTGTGGAAGGCACTGCTCTGGCAGAGCGCCGGGCGTCGCAACTTCGGGATCTGGCATTCCAATTAACCCAGGCTGAGCAACGGGAACGGAAACGCCTGGCCCACGTGCTTCACGACGATCTGCAACAACTTTTGGTTGCAGCTAAATTTCAGGTAGATAATGCGCGAACGCGCATAAGTGAGAAGGAACCACGCGAACTGCTCGAAAAGGTCACGAACCTCCTCAATCAGTCAATCGAGACATCAAGGGCCTTGACTGTTGAAATGAGCCCTCCCATCCTCTTCGAATTGGGATTGAGTGCCGCTCTGCCATGGTTGGCCCGACAATTCCAGAGCAAGCATGGGCTTGAGGTACAAACAAACATTCATGCCGATGTTGTGCCGGAGGATGAGGGCATATCAATTCTGCTCTTCTCTGCGGTGCGTGAGCTGCTTTTTAACGTGGTCAAGCACGCTAACGCAGCGACAGCTCGTATCCAGCTCGACCGCATCGACGACGAGCATATCCGGATTATGGTCAGCGACGAAGGCATCGGATTTGATCCGGCGAGCTTCCAATCCGCCTCGATTCCCGGAACTGGCCTGGGACTGTTTGGCATTCGTGAGCGCCTCGAACACGTGACCGGCAGCATCGAGATTGACTCTGCTCCTGGTCGGGGCGTTCGCGTCACTCTGGTCGCCCCCATACGCAAGGTCCAGAAAGCGATCGAAACGGCCACCGCTATTCGTCCGTCAAAGCCTGGACCTTTTCGATCGCCGGCGATAGCAGGATTCGACGGCAATAAGATTCGGGTTATTCTTGCGGATGATCACGCCATCGTTCGCCAGGGATTGGCGGAATTGCTGAAGCATGAAACGAATATCGAAGTTGTTGCTGAAGCCTCCGATGGACAACAGGCGCTCGAACTGGCCCGCCACCTCCATCCGGATGTGGTGGTGATGGACCTCAGTATGCCGGTGATGGACGGCATCGAGGCCACGCGAAGAATTAGAGCGGAACTGCCCGGAACGCAGATCATCGGCCTGTCCATGTATGCGGAAGCAGATCGAGCGGAAGCGCTCCTTAAGGCCGGGGGAAAAGCCTATCTGAGCAAAGGCGGTGCGTCGAAAAGCCTGATTGCAGCAATCCTTTCCGTCGCAGCGACGCAATCTCCTAGCTG
>JAHFUH010000505.1 GCA_023265215.1 Acidobacteriota bacterium | reverse complement strand
CAAACAAAAGCACAATCTGAAGGGGGACATCCTGGCTATCGAGCCGGTCGATTGAGATGGGCTTCCCGTCTTCGGTCAGGTTGAAATCGGAAGCCTTCATGTTTGGAACTAAACGGTTGTGTTTCGTGACCGTCAAATATATTTCAACCAATTGGCTTTGGACTGAAAATTTAAAGCCTTCCGTTTTTGGCGCTTGCGCTCTGATTCCCGGAACTGCAGTTATCCATAAAAGGAGCAAGGGTGTTAGGCGAAATGAAAATGCTTTCTTCACTGCCGGCCTCCCCGATCGTGCCTTTCTATGAACCCGCGGGTAATAAGCTTATCCCGCCCATATGTATTGTATCCCTCTGACCCGGAAGCCAGGACTGAAATGAATTCCCTTTTGGCAACCCATTTTCATGGCCCGGGAAATAATTCCAGGCATTTGATTGCACCCGTAAGGAGGGATTGCTATGATCGATGCATGCTTGGTCTGGATCTGAAGGTTGCCCGGTATACGTGGACGGTTATTCTCGTCCTTCTTCTGGTCGGATTAGTCTATCTGATCGGGCAAACACTATTCGTCTTTACGGTGGCTCTTTTATTTGCATACCTGCTCTGGCCGGTTGTCGACTTCCTTAATAAGCATCTTCCCGGACGATCCAAACTCCCATCTTTGACAATTGTTTATCTGGCGCTGATTGCGGTCCTGGTGGTGATTGGGTTTGAAGTGGGATCGCGAATTGTCATTCAGGCCAATGCTTTTGGAGCAAGGATACCCGATTTTCTCGAGAAGCTGGAAGTTCCCATCGCTCCCGGCGCTCAGCAGGGAATCGGGATGAAAGTCATCTCGGAGGTCCAGAAACAAGTGGCAGAGCACTCGCGCGATCTCATACTGCCTCTATCCAAAGCAATTATCAGTGTGATGTCGCATGTAGAGGTTGTTCTCTTCATTGTTCTCATCCCGATACTCAGTTTTTTCTTTCTGAAAGACGGGCGAACGATGCTGTCTTCGCTCCTGGATACGATTCCCGAAGGATCCAATCGAGGAATGCTAACGGACATTGCCAATGATTTGCATTTGCTGTTTGCGCAGTACATGCGGGCGCTGGTCCTTCTGGGATTGGCTGCATCGGTGGTCTACGGCATCTTCTTGTCGGCGATTGGGCTTCCTTACGGGCTGCTGTTGGGCGCGGTGGCTTTCCCTTTTGAATTCGTTCCTATCGTTGGCCCGTTGACGTCCTCGGTAATCATTCTGCTGGTGGCGGGTCTGAGCGGCTTTGATCACCTGCTCTGGATTGTGATTTTTCTTATTATTTTTCGATTATTCCAGGACTACGTATTGTCGCCCCATCTTTTGAGTTCCGGGACGGAGCTGCACCCGCTGGTTGTAATATTCGGGGTGCTGGCCGGGGGCCAGATTGCGGGGATCCCCGGGACGTTTTTATCCGTTCCCGTTATGGCGACTCTTCGAATTGTGTTCAGGCAGCTTACGAATAAGAAAGCCGCCAGCCTCCTCAATCAAAGCTCGCAATAATTACAGCTTCGACAGTCCCGGCATTACTAATCAGTTCATTAGTAGGCGGACATTCATAGTTTAAGAAATCCAATTGGCTGCTCCGAAATTTGGGCTCCAAGGTAGACGTGGCGTCCCGCCGCGTAGCTCAGCCCAATAAATCGTCGGTTATTGTTCGATTTAATCTCGATTCCGAAGTTAAAGATTACCCATGCAATGAGCGCGGGACGGTCCATGTGCCGCGCCTTCGGTGCTCATTGCTTTATTCAATCTGGTTCCCGGCCTGACGGCCGGGCCTATTCACTGCCGGCGGCTTCGCGCCTGGCCGCTGCATTATTAGCTCCCAGGCAATATAGAAGCGTAGTTGCCTGCAGTGAATTAGAACCTCGAAGAGGCGAAATAAAATAGCCCCGGCCGTGAGGCCGGGGTGAAGATAGCTATGAATCGAGCGCCGAAGGTGCGGCACAAAACTTAGCTTCGGCGATATTGGATTTTGAGAGGGCAACTCTTTAACAATAAAGGACAACGACCTATTTCAGGCATTTTCAATTTCGGAATTGAGGATTAACTGCAGGCCCTTCAGTTTTCAATTTTCAACCATGCAGTATTGGGCGAGACGCCGGCGCTCCCGGGGCTGCGCTCGTTTTGGAAACATATTTTGCCTGGTTTTTTTTGGCAAAATATGTGAGCGTCCATAGAACGGGGCATATTAGAATGGGATTATGAATATTGTTAAGAACCTGTATGCCTACGTCTGGCCTGGGAATGACAACAACTGCAACTCTTTTGTTTTTAAGGGCGTGCTGAATAACGGCAAGCACCTGGTTGTTGATCCCGGCCATTTGTTCACGCCGTCATATCAGGAGCCGGGTTTAAGCAGGCTGCTGGAATCCATGGAAAAGGATGGCATTTCGAGCGCTTCAATTGGACTGGTGATTCTTACGCACGCGCATCCGGATCATTGTGAATCGGCTATTGTCATTCAACAGGAAATGGGTGCATTGGTAGCCTTGCATGAAGCGGAAGAAGCAGCTTTTAAAAGGGCCGGTGGGAAAGTGGATCTTTACCTGCAGGAGGGCGCGCTCGAACTCGGGTCGAATGAAAAAACAGACCTTCAAATCCTCCACTCGCCCGGGCACGCGCCAGGCCATGTGACAATATACTGGCCCGCCGAAAAAGTTCTCATTGCCGGCGACTGTATCTTTTATCGAAGCACAGGCCGAACGGACTTTCCCGGAGGCAATGCCGCAGCCCTGCGAAGCACAATAGCTCGACTGTCGCGGTTCGACATTGAATACTTGCTGTGCGGCCATCCTTACGGAAATCCGGGCATATTAAAGGGCCGGGATAAAGTTCAGGAAAATTTTGCATATATACAAGGCTGAACCACGACATCTTCGTATTTTTCGTTGTTAAGACAAGGAGCGCAGATTGGAAGAGGAGAGAATCAAGAGTGCATTTGAAATTGCGATGGAGCGGGTTTCCTCGCTTCCCGAACTCACCCCTGAAGAGGCAGCAGAGCAGAAGGAAAGGGAATTCAAACCGGTTGGACTGGCATTAAGCCATAAATATCTCCAGCGCCAAATCTCGGAAGACGAATTGCTGTCGGAATTGAGCCGGCGTCAGGGTGAAAAAGGGGAGATCGTCCGGCGCGCAGTTATTTCGAACCTTTTTCAGGCGATACAGCTGGAGGATATAGCCAAAGCGGATAAGGCGCTTGCGGGATTGGCTGCTCTGGCGGCGCGAGTAGCGGATGGTTTCCGCGAAACGATTCAAAGGAATTTTCTGCAGGTTAGGAGTGAGTTTGAGCGAGAAGTCCAAATAGAATTTAAGGTATTCGATTCTATTGTTCGAAAAGATCTCGAAACTGCTGGGATTCGCGGCTCCGCCATCAAACCAAACCTGGTTGAGAATGAAAAATGGCTGCAAAATCTGAGCCGGATGAGGCAGGCATATGAGCCAAAGCTGGAAAAAATCAAAAATGAGCTGGCGGACAGCCTGAATTAAAACCTCGGAACTGCGCCCTGAACAAAATATGATTCTTGCCCAGTCCGTGGGACATTCCAAAAGATAAGGCTTATTGCAATGCTTACGAGCTATCACAACCATACAAGCTGGAGCGACGGCGCCGCGACAGTATCGGCAATGATTGACGGCGCCCAAAAAGCCGGGCTGGATGAGTTGGGCATTTCCGACCATTATGTCCTCACTCCGGATTCCCGTCAGGTTTCGTGGTCTATGAAAACGGATTTGCTGGCGGAGTATGCTGCCCTAATATGTCAGGCGAGGGAAAATGCCGGGGGAACTGCGGTGCGGCTTGGCCTGGAGGTGGACTACTTTCCCGAAACTATTGAGCTTGTCCAACGCCTGCTTGCTCCATTCAGCTTCGACTACCTCATCGGCTCCGTGCATTTTGTGGACGGTTTCTCCATCGATTCGGGGGCTGAACCGTGGAAAGAGCTTTCACAAGATGCCCGAGACAATATCTGGCGCGGCTATTTTCATAGGCTCCGAGCTGCGGCAGAAACAGGGCTGTTCGACATTGTCGGCCATTTTGATCTGCCCAAAAAATTCGGCTACTTCCCATCAGCCGATTTGAAAGAAGAGGCGCTTGCCGCACTGGATGCAATTTCGGCTGCCGGTATGGCAATCGAAATCAACACCTCAGGTTGGGAGAAGCCCGTTCATGAAGCGTATCCGACTCTTTTTTATTTAAAGGAAGCAAGACGTCGGGAGATTCCTCTTATTATCAGTGCCGATGCACACAAGCCGGAAGACTTGGTCCGGCATTTTGATCGCGCCCGCGCACTGGCTGCGGAAGTGGGTTATTCGGAATTGGTGCGCTTTCATCAGCGGCAGAGGT
>JAHFUH010000076.1 GCA_023265215.1 Acidobacteriota bacterium | reverse complement strand
CGCAGGGATATCCTCAATTGTCAGCCGGGCCAGATAACAACAATTCGAGTCCGATTCAATCCGTTTTGGTTTTTTTCCTAAGAGCATCAGGGGGCCTTATGTATAAAGGATCAGCTAAAAGGTATCTTCCTGAGCGCCAGGACTTCTTCCGAGATAATGCCAGCCGACCGATGCTCGCAGCCAAAAACAAATCAACAGGCAATGGGCAAGGCCAATCGGCGCCGGGAAATCGTACATCAACATCTCCTACTATATATAAATGCCTGTGCGCGAGGCGACGTTCAAGATCTGAAAGGAACAGAAGCGATGATTTCTGGACGGTACGGATCTTGCCTTTGCTTGAAATGTACTCTGCATAAAACACCTGGGATCGATGGGCGTTTAGCGCAACTCCCAAGCGGCCTTCCGTTATTAGCGGCTGATGAGCCAGGGCGTCAAGCCCTGGAATTCCCGCAAACGGGATCGAGAGGGATTGTGCAATTCCCAAAGCCGTCGCCACGCCGATTCGAATTCCGGTAAAGGAGCCTGGACCGATACCCGTAGCAATGAGGTTTAATTCATTCAATTGCCACCCAAGTTTTTGCGCTAGAAAATCAATGGAGCTAAGCAAAAAAGTTGAATGGGTTTGTATGGCATTCAGCCTCATTTCAGCCCGCAAATCCCGTCCTTCGAGAAAAGCGATGCTGCCCCTAGGCGAGGAAGTGTCTAAAGCAAGTACTTTCGCTGAGTTCAAGGGCATGATCGTTGACAGTAGCAAACTGCGAATTATATACTTCACCTTCTTTAGATTCAAAGATTTGTGTCCGGAATTTTCTACCGCCTAGGAGCCTGTCCGAGTATTAGGAGGGGCCGCGTTCCTGGTTTCGCGCGGGCAGATGCAAAGCGCCGCGACGCAGGCGATGCGGGGACATCATCGAGGAGCGGCAACGCAGCAGCTGCCAGCCCGCTGCCGCGCCCCTTCGGGCTGCGACCCGCTGGTGTTGTTGCTCACTCCCTACATGCAACCCGGAATGCTTGTCGCTCGCGCCTAGCCAATGGGCCTGCGGACCAGCAGCAAAATGTAACTTTTATTCATACCAGGCCCCCTAATGCACAGGAACTCTTCAGGGCTTTGGCAGTACTGGCTGACTGCAGATTGCTTATGGGGCTCTTTTCGGAGTAGTGATCGTATGGATGACCTTACACCGATGATGAAGCAATACCACGAGGTCAAGCAGCGCTTCCCTGGTAAACTGGTATTTTTTCGCCTAGGCGATTTTTATGAAATGTTTTATGAGGACGCGGTGCTTGCGTCGCGAGAACTTGAAATTACTTTGACGGCACGCAATAAAGATAAGGCGGGATCGCCAATCCCAATGTGCGGCGTACCCTATCATTCAGTTGACGGGTACATTGCGCGCCTGATGAAGAAAGGACACAAAATCGCCATCTGCGAACAAGTGGAGGATCCCCGGACTGCAAAAAAACTTGTTCGTCGAGAAGTCACAAGAGTCCTAACTCCCGGAACGGTTGTCGAGGAAATGCTGCTGGAGCCCAAGGATCACAACTACCTGTGCAGCTTTTGCATTCAGGAAGCAGGTATCGGGTTGGCCTTTATGGATTTGTCGACGACGGACTTCCTGGCTACTGAATTCCAAGGAGAAGATTTCTGGCAGAAAGCCCTGGATGAGCTTACCCGTTTTTCCCCCAGCGAAATAATCGTTCCGGAGCATTGCGGCGAGGAAATCAAGCAAAGGCTCGCCCGCGAGTGGTCGGACAATTGGGTGGCAAGCCCGGTGGATAGCTGGGCTTTTAATATCGACTATGCGCAACGCATTCTCCTTGAGCATTTCAGTCTTGCCAGCCTGGATGGCTTGGGTGCCGCAGGGCAATCTTTATCGCTTGGAGCCGCCGGCGCTTTGATTCATTACCTCCGTGATTCGCAGATTGGGCAGCTGGGCAAAGCTGCAACCCTGCGCTTCTTTGAGCCGTCCGAGTTCATGAAGCTGGATTTCTCCACCATCGCCAATCTTGAATTGACACAGACACTGGACGGCTCTAAAAAAGGATCCCTTTTTTCTTTCCTGGATCTTACCCGGACCGGAATGGGCGCAAGACTTTTAAAATCGTGGCTTCTTTTGCCCCTTTTGGATTTGAAGCAAATAGAACGCCGTCAGGACGCTGTTCATGCACTGACTTCAAGTGTCCAAAACCACGGCCGGATCAAAGTCAGGCTCGCCGAAGTGCATGATCTGGAACGGTTGATCAGCCGTGTAATGGCCTCCCTGGCAAATCCTCGAGACCTTCTCGCGCTGCGAGATTCCATCCGCGTCATTCCATCTTTGAAATCGTTGTTGCACGAGCATTCCGCCCTGCGCCTGGGCGAAATCAGGGACGGGATGGACATGCTGGAAGATGTGGCGCTTCTAATCGAGGCGGCTATTGCGGATGATCCACCGGCGTCCGCCAACGATGTGGGAATTATCAGAGCCGGTCATTCGCAGGAACTGGATGAGCTGCGCACAATCCGGCACAGCGGCAAGGAATACATTGCATCCCTGGAGGCGCGCGAGCGCAAGCGGACCGGGATACAATCGCTCAAAGTCAAATTCAACCAGGTCTTTGGGTATTTCATCGAGGTTACAAATTCAAACCTGTCACTCATTCCCGCCGATTTTTTGCGAAAACAGACCCTGGTAAACTGTGAGCGTTTCGTGACTGAAGAACTGCAAACATACGAGGAAAAAGTTCTTGGCGCCGAAGAACGCATTGCGGCGCTTGAAAAAGAACTCTTTATCCAAACGCGCAGAACGGTTGCAGTTCACGGGACGCGGATACAGGCCACCGCCCGCCTTTTGGGCGAGCTTGATGTCTATTCGTCTTTTGCGGAAGTTGCTCTCAAGAGCGATTACACCCGGCCTAAACTGACGGAAGGGGATGAAATATACATTAGGCAAGGGAGGCACCCGATCGTTGAACTTCAGAGCCGTCCATTTATTCCCAACGATCTTTATCTGAACTCAACCACCGATCAGCTGATTATTCTAACAGGGCCGAACATGGGTGGGAAATCAACCTACCTTCGCCAGACCGCTCTCATCGCAATTCTAGCTCAGATTGGGTCGTTCGTTCCTGCAAGGGAGGTGCGCCTGGGTTGTGTGGATAGGATTTACACACGCGTGGGAGCATCCGATAATCTTGCACGCGGCCGCTCAACATTCATGGTGGAAATGATCGAAACAGCAAACATCCTGAACACTGCAACAGGGCGCAGTTTGATCCTGCTGGATGAGGTCGGCCGGGGGACCGCCACATTTGACGGATTGTCCCTTGCGTGGGCAATCGCGGAATACCTGGTGCAGAATCCCGACCGCCGGGCGAAGACTCTTTTTGCTACTCACTATCATGAGCTGACCAAAATGGCCGAGGTTCACCATGGAGTCAAAAACTACTGTATGGCAATTCAGGAAGCCGGGAAAGAGATCATCTTTTTGCGCAAGGTTGAGCCCGGTGCCGCTGATAAAAGCTATGGGATAGAAGTGGCCCGTCTAGCGGGAATGCCGCGCGAAGTCCTGCACAGGGCCAATGAAATCCTGGAACGTTTAGAAAGAAAAGAAATCGACTTGACTGGAAGTCCTCGCAGGCGAACGGCGGACGAAGTTTTGGATGAAATCCAAAAATCCCTTTTTTGATCGCCAGCGTATTCGGCGTCCTGCTCTTAACTGAGGCGTCAGGTGCCCGATAACGTTTACATTTTATGTCGGACATCTCTCCCGTGTTAAACTATGCTTCCGTTGGATGCATTGAATAGGAGTGACTGGTTCAATGAAGCCCATTGTTATGAAAAATACGCTTTTCGCAATTATCAAAGTGGCTGTTACGGTGCTGCTGTTTGTCTATATTTTCCGCAAGGTTGACTTACATCAGTTCAGCATCACAATGCGCAATGCACGGCTGGATATTCTGCTCGCCGGTTTCATCGTTCTCTGGCTTGGGCATTATATATGCATATTCCGCTGGCGACTGCTGATGCGTCCTTTGATGCCGGTTCCTTCCCTGAGCAATTTGTTCGGCATCTACTGCATCGGACTTTTTTTTAATCTTGCATTCCCCACTGTGATCGGCGGGGATGTTGTGAAAATGTATTACGCAGGCAAACCTTCCAAAGCTTACGCACAGAGTTTTGCCGCTACATTTCTTGATCGTGACGCCGGCATGCTCGCAATGATGATTATCGCCTGTGCCGTAATTGTCGTTCATCCTGTACGGGTGACCGGAATTCCGGTGTCCATTATCATTTGGGGCGTTTTCACTGCTTTCATTTTTGGCAATATCGCAATCTTCGCACCTTCCTGCCATCGCAAGCTTACGGACTTGCTGCATTTTTTGCGGCTGCCAAAAATCGCACACAAAATCGACTTAATATCCAACGCATTTCAGATATCGGGCAAACACCCGGCTGGGCTCCTGGTCTCTCTGCTGATATCCCTGGCTAATCAACTGCTGGTGATAGCCGTAACTTGGATTATGGCTTTAGGATTGCGCATTCATGCGCCTTTATCCATATTCATGATTTTTGTCCCGGTGATTACACTGATTTCGATGATTCCCATCAGCTTGAACGGGATGGGATTGCGCGAGTATGCATTCATGAGCCTCTTCAGCTCAATTGGCATTCCCCTGGCGTCCTGCATCGCCTTGGGACTCCTCTCATCGATTGTGACGATTTTGTCCTCTTTGCCCGGGGGAATTGTCTACATTTTCTTTAAAAGCAAAAGCGATGCACAGCAACTGGCGCAGTTTGAAACCGAGTTTTCCTAGTAACAAGAAGCTAGAAGCAGGGAGCCAGAATAATTTGCAGGATATCGAGAGAATTTTTGGAATATTATTAAACCGTTGTTATTCCGGCTTCCGGCTTCTTGATTCATTTTGAGGACTTCTCTTGTTTTCAAAACTTTTCTCATTTAAACCGCATGCACTAGTCAACTTTGTCGGCGGCGGCGGCAAAACAATACTGATTCATAAATTGATGGACGAACACTGCGCACAGGGGTCAGTCTTCTACACAACAACGACAAGAATTCATCCTCCGGATCCAAGTGAGGGATTGGTGGTGATTTCCAGCGATCATTTGCCTCTTCTGAAGCTTATGGTCGAGAGGGTCACGCGCGCTTCTTCAAACCGCACTTACAAAATGGTTATCACGAGGCATTTCGTGAGCCCCAACCTGCTTCGAGGCGTGCCTCCCGATTTTTGTACGGGAATCGATCGGGCACTATTTCCCATTCTTCTGAACGAAGCGGACGGCGCCGCCAGTTTTTCACTTAAGCTGCCGAGGGAGGGCGAACCGGTTCTGATGGAGGGCGCAGACTATCTTGTGCCGGTCATCGGCAGCGACTGCCTGAACCAGCCTTTAGGTCCCAAGGTTGTTTTTCGTTTTCAGCTTTTCGCCGAAAAATTTTCCCTCACGGCGGGCGAACCAATTACTCCGGAAATAGCCGCGGGGATTCTCATGCACAAAGAGGGTGTGTGCAAAGATTGGAAACCCGGAACCGAAATCATACCTTTCATCAACAAAGTCGACAGTTCTGACAAGGATTCCGCTGCCAGGGATTTGGCTGATGCGATTCTCCACAACGGCACATTTCCTGTGAGGAAAGTAATTTTGGGCAGCGTACTCCAGGAAAGAGTCGATTCCATTTCAGAATAGCGCTGATGACAGTCTCGCAGCTGACTAGCAGAGACAACCCGCTCCTCAAAACTGTCCGGCTCATTTCCGCCGGATCGAAAAGGGCTCCAGAAAACCTGGTTTTGGCGGAGGGGGTTCGTGTGCTGGAAGAAGCC
Source organism: Acidobacteriota bacterium (assembly GCA_023265215.1). Taxonomy (GTDB): domain Bacteria; phylum Acidobacteriota; class UBA6911; order UBA6911; family UBA6911; genus UBA6911. The sequence goes on along the minus strand of JAHFUH010000076.1, from coordinate 7,822 downwards.
GTCAAAGCAGGGCATGCTATCGAAGCGGCGATTTTTTCGGAAAACTTCGGCGCAACCGCAAGAGAGAGCGCACTTCTGGAGTCCTGGCGCTTGAGCAGAGTTCGACTTTACGAGGTGAGCGAGAGGATATTCAAAACCGCGTCCAGCGTACAAACGCCGCAAGGAGCTCTTGCCCTTGTAAAAGTGCAGGATAACAGTTTGACGGACATAGTTCCGGCGAGGAATCCATTGATTGTCTATGCTGGTGGAATTCAGGACCCCGGCAATTTGGGAACGCTGATTCGAACTGCGGCGGCAGCAAGCGCAACAATGGTCTGCACGGAAAAAGGGACCGTTTCAGCCAGAAATCCAAAAACGATTCGCGCCAGCGCCGGGACATTTTTCCATCTTGTTCCCGTTGAAAATGTAGATATCGATAGGTTCCTGGAGTATTGTCACCGCAATTCGATCCGGCCCTATCGCACGGATGCGCGGGAAGGAATAAACTATTATGAAAAGGACCTGCGGTCCCCTTGCGCAATTATGCTGGGAAATGAAGGGAGCGGCATGGATTCCAAAAAACTGGCCGAAGTTTTGCCAATCCGGATTCCAATGAACGAGAAAATAGAATCCCTAAACGTAGCCATCGCAGGCGCAGTAATCCTTTTTGAAGCTGCCAAGCAGCGGTCAGGTTATGACTAAATCACTTTTCCCTGAACCTGAAGATACGCCGATTACTGCTGAAACGCCACTGGCTGAGCGCCTTCGGCCCCATTCGCTTGATGAGATCGTCGGGCAGCAACACCTGATAGGCAAAGGGAACATCCTGCGGATGATGGTCGAGCAGGACCAATTGACCTCGATCATTTTGTGGGGACCGCCGGGGACCGGAAAAACTACGCTTGCCCGGATAATGGCAAAGCAGACCAGTACTCCTTTTGTTTCGTACAGCGCTGTGCTGTCGGGCATAAAGGAAATCAAGGCCGTTATGGCCGAAGCGGAAATGCTCTTCCGCAAATCCCACGACAAAACGGTTGTTTTTGTTGATGAAATTCACAGGTTCAACAAAGCCCAACAGGATGCATTTCTGCCCTATGTTGAATCTGGAGTAATCGTCCTGATCGGCGCCACGACGGAAAATCCTTCCTTTGAGGTGATCAGTCCCCTTCTTTCCCGATGCAAAGTCTATGTGCTCAATCCCCTTCAGCCTGCTGAAATTGAAGAAATATTGAGGCGTGCTTTGAAAGATGAGCAGCGCGGGCTTGGATCCATTCACATCAGAGTGCCGGACGATGTTTTGAACCAGCTGGCGGTTTATGCGAATGGCGATGCCCGGATCGCTCTCAATGTCCTGGAACTCGCGACGTCCCTGGTTGCGGAAAGGTCGCATGGGGAAGATTTGGTTCTTTCAACCAGCGATCTCGAATCGGCGCTTCAACGAAAGATTCTTCAGTACGACAAGGGGGGCGAGGAGCACTACAACATTATATCGGCTCTTCACAAATCCATGCGCAACAGCGATCCTGATGCAGCGCTCTACTGGATCGGCCGGATGCTCGAAGCGGGCGAGGATCCCATTTATATCGCCCGGCGCATGGTTCGATTCGCATCGGAGGATGTCGGGCTTGCGGATGTGCGAGCGCTGCAGGTTGCTTTAAATGCGGTGGAGGCTGTACGCCTGGTGGGACTGCCGGAATGCAAGCTCGCATTGGCTCAGGCTGCCGTTTATCTGTCGGTTGCACCTAAATCCAATGCGCTGTACACCGGGTACTCCGCGGTAGTTTCTGATGTCCAAAATACTTTCAATGAGCCGCCCCCTTTGCATATACGCAACGCTCCGACAAATCTCATGAAGGAACTGGGCTACGGAAGCGGCTACCAGTATGCTCATAATATGAAAGAGAAAGTGGCGGATATGGAGTGTCTTCCGGATTCGCTGCGTGGTCGCCAGTATTACCATCCCAGCGATCAGGGCTCGGAACGCCGCATCCGCGAAATTCTGGCGGAAATAAAGGAAAAAAAACGAACTACGAAAAGTACGAAATAACATCCATTCGGCGTCTACCAAACAAATAGTTGGATTCATGGGCCTGCAGCGCATCCGGTTCTCAGCCTCGATCGAAGCCATCCGAGGGAACGAGGGGATTAAGACCGTGTACCTCGGCATATCGACGACCGCAGTGCTCCGACAGGTCATCCGCTCGGCAGGTGCGGTTCGACCAACCTCATTACGGGTCGGGCAGTTAGGAAACCAGCGGCCTGGCGTCGACTAGGATGAACGCGACCACACAGGGCTCCTTACTCCGATTGCTCCAGGCATGGTTGGTCCTACGCTGGATCAGACAGTCCCCTGCCCGCATCAACGTCTCGTCCACGTCCAGGACGGCCCAGATCTCACCAGACAGGACGATGGCGTAGTCCACCGACCGCGTCCGATGCATCGCCGCATGGCGGACGCTCCTGCGATCGTGCGCATCGCGCGCGCCAATCGCATCGAACGCCCTGCTCTCGTCGAACTTTCCTGCAATCTGCGCATCAGGTGGGAATTCGACCATACGGAAGATGGTTCCCTGCGCTGGAGGCTCCAGCACGATCTTCCGAGCTGCAGGGTCGTCGAGACCCGTGTTGTCGGCTGGCGCTTCGTACGTCACCCAGAGGTCCGTCAAGCCGAAAGCGGGCGACTCCAGTATCGCGAGGGCGTGAGGTGATGGCGCGTCGCTGGCAATGATCGATCGGCCCTAGGCGTCATGCCCGGTGACGATGCGGCGAATCGGCTTCAGCATAATTTCTCCCTTGCGGATCGGTGCCCGGTGGTGCCGGCAGCAAGTTTCGGAGTCGTCCATCCGCTTTGTCGAGAGCAACGAGCTACCACGACGGTCGTTGGCGGACTGCAATTCCAGGGCTTGTCGCCCCGGACAATCAGAAAAACTGGATTACCCTTTCTATTTGTTAGGGCACATTCCGATCATACAGCAGCTGTAAGCCGGTTAAAAAAGGAAAGGTATAACATCGTGGTCAGATGCGCTTTTTAATATTGTTTTAATTGACGAGAGCCACTTACATATCAGTGGAATCTGTGCAGTCCGTGGCCTTTTGGTTTTTGATGGGTATATTCGCAAATACTTAGAACCGTCAGTTGCTTAGCCTGTCCCCATATTTCCTCTATCCCCCCGCGCCCCAAAAGAGTAAAAATGGAGAATGAGTAATGTCCGGTGGAAAGCTGCATTGATGGCAATCCTGACTGTAGCTGGAACCTCCATTCTATGGCGGCCGCAATCCCAATTGACAATACTTCGCAGAGGTGGCAAGGAACCGCCCACCTTTGTCCTGTTGCACGGCTATGCCTCTTCCGCTGAGCATTGGGTTCCCTTTACGCGTACTATCTCGTTTCCCGGGCGTATCCTCCTGCCTCAAGCACCTGATAAAATAATTCGCGCTGACGGATTGCCGGAAGGGCGAGCTTGGTGGAACCTGGATCTGAATGAGCATTCTCAAACGGGAAACGACGGTTTAGATCAGCAAATGGAAAATCCCCTAGGTTTGGATCGTGCCGCCCGGAAGGTGCGTTCAATGCTTTCAGCCGAGGGAAATTCCGCCGCTTTCCCATTTTTGCTCGGAGGCTTCTCTCAAGGGGCAATGGTCTCGTGCCAAATAGCCTTTGCTTCTGACGAGCCGTTGGCTGCGCTTGTGATTCTATCCGGAACACCGATCAATGAACAAGCGTGGCAAAAACAAATGATCAGAAGAAAGAGGCTGCCCGTCTTCATTTCGCACGGTCGTAAGGACACGATCCTTTCGTTTAGTCTGGCAGAACATCTAAGCAGAGAAATGAAAGCCGCGGGGCTGGATGTCACTTTTTTCCCTTTTGATGGTGGCCACGAAATCCCTACAGAAGTTGTAACTGCTTTGAACAATTTTCTCGCCCGGATTAAGACAGATTAGCGGATGCGAATGAAATCGTCCATTTCGTATCTTTCGTGGTTAATAGATTTTAACGTAGTAGACTAAGACAATTCCGGCAAGAATAATCCGGTAAACAACAAAGGGCGTGAAGCTCTTGGTCTGGATATAACGCAAGAAGAATCGGATGCAAAGAAAGCCCGTAAGGGCCGCCGAAAGCATGCCGACTATCAAAATAATCCAGTGCATTTCAACTGCACTTCCAACTGGATGCCGGACGGCTTTGACAAGCTTCCAGCTCTCCAGGATGCCGGCTCCAACAATTACGGGTGTTGACAAAAGAAAAGAAAAGCGTGCGGCACTGGTTCTATTGCTGTTTCGAAACATCGCTGTCGTGATAGTAATTCCGCTTCTGGACACGCCGGGAATTAACGCGAGTGCCTGGCTAAAGCCGATCCATATGGAATCCGCCCACGTAAAGCTCTCAAGAACCCTGTTTTGTTTGCTTCTTCTTTCGGCGTAGAAAAGCACGATTCCCAGGATTGCAAGAGTAAAGACAGTGATCAAAGGCGAGCGAAGCTTGGATTCGACTGTTTTCTCCAAGGCAAGTCCTACGATCGCGGCAGGTATGCTGCCCAGGACGAGGAGCCATGCCAGGCGTCGATATTGATTGCCCAGGGGAGCGCCGGTCCAGATTCCGATAATGGTTTCACGCGCCAGGTGAATCCAGTCGTTCCAGAAAAAGACAAGGATTGCGATTGCCGTTCCGAGGTGCAGAGACACGTCAAAAATAATGCCCTCCGGTTTCCATCCCAGAAACCAAGGCACAAGTATCAGGTGCGCGGAACTGCTGATGGGCAGGAATTCTGCAAGTCCCTGGATGATCCCCAAAATCGCAGCCGAAAGTATTTCCATGCCCCCCTCAATTTATCGCGGATACCAATATACAGTATCGGCCGCGGATATACCCAACTGCATTGAATCGTTCAAGTCAGCATATGTCAGCGGCCATGAGGACCGGTTCTATTTTTTCCAGGGCCCAGTCGATTTCATCTTTCTTAATTACAAGAGGAGGAGCGAATCGGATTGTGTCTTCGTGGGTCTCCTTGCACAGCAATCCTGCTTTCATGAGTTTTTCGCAAAAACGCCTCGCCCCGCCGGCCTCGGGCAAGAGTTCCACCCCTATCAAAAGGCCTCTGCCGCGGATTTCTTTGATTAGTCGGCTTTTAATATTTCTTAGTTGCGAAATGAAGTATTCTCCCATTTTCGCCGCATTTTCGACCATGCCTTCTTCCACAAGAACTCTCAATGCCATCCGGGCGACAGCGCAGGCGAGAGGATTGCCGCCGAAAGTGCTGCCATGTTCGCCGGGACGCAAAACTCCCAGAACCTCCACATTCGACAGCACGGCGGAAATCGGATAAAAGCCGCCCGAGAGGGCTTTCCCAACAAGAGTCAGATCCGCTTCGATGTGATCGTGCTCTTCAGCAAGGATTTTACCCGTTCTGCCCAGTCCCGTTTGAATCTCGTCCAAAATGAATACGACGTTGTTCTTCTCACATATTTTTTTTGCATCGGCCAGATACCCTGCAGGAGGGACAATCACTCCTGCTTCGCCCTGAATTGGTTCAACCAGGAAGCCGACCGTGTTGGAAGAAATTGCATTTTCCAAAGCTCTTGCATTGCCAAATGGAATTGCTTTGAAACCGGGAGTGAATGGCCCGAATCCTTCGCGATAATGCTCATCCGTGCTGAATCCGACAATCGTAATAGTCCGGCCGTGGAAATTGTTTGCACAAACAATTATTTCCGCTTGGTCACGAGCAACTCCTTTGACCTTGTATCCCCATTTGCGCACAGCCTTGATCACAGTTTCAACTGCCTCGGCCCCGCTGTTCATCGGCAGGACTTTATGCGAGTGCGTCAGCTCACAGAGTTCCTCGTAAAAAAGCCCCAGCTGGTCGTTGCGGAAAGCGCGGGACGTTAGGGTGAGCCTCTGCGATTGCTCAATCAAAGCTCTCATTATCTTCGGGTGGCAATGTCCCTGGTTCACGGCCGAATAGGAGGATAGACAATCAAGATACCGATTCCCGTCCACATCCCATATCCAAATTCCCTCGCCCCGTGTAAGAACGACGTCCAGAGGCTTGTAGTTCTGTGCTCCATAAGCATCTTCCAGCTGAATGTAGTCTTTGCTGTTCATAATTCCTCCCAGAGGGACCCCAATAATTATAGAGCTCTCAGCCTTCAGCAATCATATTTTTTCTGAAGGTTAATTGCTGAAAGCTCTAGAATTCCAAGGCCATAGGGATTATCCTTTCACGTTTTAAGAAGGAGATTGGTAGTGCCTACCGCCAAGAGAGTACTAAAATTGGGATTGCCCAAGGGGAGTCTTCAGGAATCAACGGTGGAGCTGTTTCGCAAAGCAGGAATTCGCATCAACTCCAGCGATCGGTCCTACTTTCCCTACTGTGACGACGAAGATATTGAAGTAATGCTGATCCGTTCACAGGAAATGGGCAAATACGTTCAGGATGGGTTATTCGACGCCGGAATTACCGGCCAGGATTGGATATTGGAAACCGGCGCCAATGTGAAGCAGATCTGCGAACTCGTTTACGGTAAGTCGGGGTTCAAACCGGTCCGTTGGGTGCTGGCGGCTCCGGAAAGCTCAAAAATCCGCTCGATAAAAGACTTGCAGGGGAAAACTGTCGCCACGGAGCTGGTCAGTTATGTCAAACAATATTTGGCCCGGAAGAAGGTTAAAGCTCGGGTTGAATATTCCTGGGGCGCTACGGAAGCCAAGGCGGGGATTCTCGTCGATGCCATAGTTGAATTGACAGAAACAGGGAGATCGCTAAAAGCAAATCAGCTTCGCATCATCGAAGAGATTCTATCCTCCACAACCCGATTCATCGCCAATAAACAGGCCTGGAATAATGCGTGGAAGCGGGAAAAGATGGAGAACATTGCGATCCTTCTCAAAGGCGCTCTGGCAGCGGAAGGCATGGTCGGTTTGAAGATGAATCTGAAAGAGAGCGATCTGCCCAAAATAATGAAAATACTTCCTTCGCTCAAACGGCCAACTGTCAGCCATCTAACTCTTTCGGGATGGATGGCGCTGGAAGTCGTGGTCGAGGAAAATGTCGTCAAGAAAATGATACCGGAACTCAAAAGAGCCGGTGCTGAAGGCATCATTGAATATCCGCTGAATAAGCTGATTGCTTAACAGGAGAATTTTTGGAGTGCGCCGGCAGGTTGACGCACTCCAAAAAGCACCTTACGGCACTGTAAACATTTCTGAGAGGATTCTTCCTTCGGATCCGCTTGGCGCCTCTATTCCAAGGATAGCCGATAGAGTGGGCGCGACATCATTCATCGCAACGCTGGAATAATAATTTCCCGCCTTGATGCCTGGCCCCATCCATATCAAGGGCACATGAGTGTCGTAGCCAAATGCAGCCCCGTGAGTAGTGGTTGTCGCTCCAAATATGTAATAGGGATCCAGCAATACATAAAGATCGGCGCCGCGACGCGGAAAGTAGCCGTGCATCACACGTTGGCCCACCTGGTCCCCCATTGACTGGCCATTCATCAGCTGCTCACGTGTGTAAACGCGGAATACATTCGGCATGGCTCTAATAACATTTGCCGCTTCCCGGACGACTTCCTCCTGGGTTAATTTCATTGATTTGATGAGGTCCCAATTCAAATAAACGGCTTCTTCCGGCGCCCCTTCGACCCACTTCCCTTCCCCAAATTTTGCCGTTAAAGCCTGCTGAACTGAATTGCTGATCACGGAAAAGGACATCCTTCCCCCCGGCATTTTGCGCTTCACATTCACTTCAGGCGTGGGCGCCACGCCATGGTCAGCGGACAGAACAATAGTTGTGTTTGAGATTCCTACCTTTGAGTCGATGAATTGAAATAGCCTTTCGAGCAT
>JAHFUH010000075.1 GCA_023265215.1 Acidobacteriota bacterium | reverse complement strand
CGCCTGGGAATGGCCTTCGCCAAGCAGCCGTTGCCGCGCGGGAACCGCGTGGCTATCGTAACAAATGCCGGCGGCCCCGGGATTATGGCAACTGATAATTCGGTGCGCCATGGTTTGCATCTGGCCAGCCTGGATCCTAAGACCAAATCAATCCTGATGAATGATCTTCCTCCAACTGTGAGCCTAAACAATCCGATCGATCTGATAGGAGATGCGGACGAATCCCGATACCAGCTGGCGATGCAGGCGGTTTTAACCGACGACAATGTGGACGGAGTTATTGTAATCTGCGTCCCCCAGATGCTGACCAACCTGGAAGCTACGTCGAAAGCAATTGTGCAGCAGGCGCGCTTTTCCAATAAGCCGGTCTTTGCCGTCTATATGGCAACCGGCGATATTGAAGATTCCCTGAAGATACTCGAGGATGCGCAGATCCCGCACTATCGTTTTCCGGAGGATGCCGCGCGGGCGCTGAGCGCCATGGCGCGCTATTTCCAATGGCGATCGCGGCCGCGAACCGAGCCCCGGCATTTTGAAGATATTCATCAGGAGAAGGTCCGCGAAATACTGGCGAAAGCGAAAAAGGAACGGCGAAAATTTCTGCCGGAGCCGGAGGCGCACGCAGTCCTGCAGTCCTATGGGCTTCCGATGCTGCGCTCCAAAATGGTCCGCGATTCAGCCGAAGCTGTTGTTGCAGCCCAGGAGATAGGCTTTCCAGTTGTTCTGAAAATCGTCTCCCCGGATATAGTCCACAAGGTGGATGTGGGCGGAGTCCGGCTGAACCTTGAATCGGAAGCCGAAGTCACGGAAGCTTACGACGAGCTGCTTCAGCAGGTGAAGGCTGCAAAAAACGATGTGGAAATCTGGGGCGTCCTGGTTCAGGAAATGGTGCGCGGCGGGAAGGAGACCATTCTGGGCATGAAGCGCGATCCTCATTTTGGAGCGCTGCTGATGTTCGGCCTGGGTGGTATATACGTTGAGGTTCTTCGCGACGTCACATTCAGGATCGCGCCAATCCGCGAACTCGGCGCCCGGCATATGATCGAAAATATCAAAGGAATCAAGCTGCTGATGGGGTATCGTGGCGAACCTCCGTCCGACCTTGAGGCCATTGCGGAATCGCTGTTACGGCTTTCGCAGCTGGTCACGGATTTTCCGGAAATAGAGGAAATGGATATCAACCCATTGATTGTTCTCCCTTCAGGATCCGGCGCACGGGTTGTGGATGCGCGAATCCTGATTTCAGATGAAAATGGGCATTCAACTTAGTTCCAGCTAAACCCACGGCCTATGGCCGTGCGACCCTGACAGGCTACGCCGTTCCGGCGTGCCGTCGATTAATTTGGCAACAAAACACCAAAGAGCTTCGGGGTCGGTGTCGCTATCACTCTCTGGGTCGAAATCAGGAAAAGCAATCTCCAATAGGTACTCCATTACTTTGCCCCCGTTTTAAGTGCCAACCCCGATCCCGACCCCGAGAGGCACGGCGAATCGCCCCGCTGGTGCAGGGAGTTTCAACCGACGCTTCCGACGGCAAAACTAAATATGGGAAGTGCCTGGTGAGTTTTATGATTGAGGCCCGAAGGGCTGACAATGAATAGGCCCGGCCGTAAGACCGGGAATAGAAATGAAGTCATGGAAGCGCCAAAGGCGCGGCACTTCGAAGGTTTGTTTGTGCCAGCCCTTCGGGCCTCGATTCTGGGATATCTGTTCACCCCGAGCTGACGCTCGGGGCTATTCACTTCGGGTGCTTCGCGCCTCGGCTGCGATTTTTGCTCACGACCGTAGCGACGCATGAATCGTGGGATTGCTCCAGCCTACCGCGACGATTTAAAGAATGTCTCGATAAATTGGGATCCTTCCAACAATCCCAACGCCCCGCTTTTGACGCTCTCCTCATCAAAGCAGGACACGGCATCGCCATGCATATGAGGGTGGCGAATTGCCACCGGCACGGGCTCACGCGTGTGATTTCCGTTTGCAATCGGAGTGGGATGGTCCGGGAGAACAGCGACAGTGCTTTCCCATCCTCTTTTTTCAAGCCCTTCCAGAACACGCTGAATCAGCCGTCGATCCAAGTCTTCAATGCAGCGGATTTTGAGCGGGAGATTTTTCTCATGCCCTGCTTCATCGGGGGCTTCCACATGGATGTACACGAAATCGACATCCTCGAGTGCCTTTAAGGCTGCGTCTGCTTTCCCTTCATAGTTGGTGTCGTAAAGCCCTGTGGCGCCATCGACCGCAATCGTTTTCATTCCCGCATAAATCGCAAGTCCTTTGATCAGATCCACTGCCGTGATGGCCGCACCGGATATCCCAAAGCGCTGCTGGAGTGTTTTCATCACCGGCTTCTTTCCGGGCGCCCATGGCCAAAGCGAGTTGGCTGCCTGCTTTCCCTCTTTCCGCCGCTTCTCATTAACAGGGTGGTGTTCGAGAAATGCCTGCGATTCCAGGACAAGGCGGTTCAGCAAATCGGCGGTTTCTTTTCCATCGGCAGTTGAGGGCCGGATCGCCAGTTCTTTCCAGTGTGCGCCTACGTAGTCATGCGGTGGGAAGCATTCGAGCCGGAACTCGCCTCGCGGAATAACGAGCACGTGGCGATAACTGAGTCCCGGGAAGAGGCGCAGGTTCCAGTCTTTAAAAAAACCTTGGGCATCCCGGATGAGCGTTCGTGCTTCTTCTGTCGAGATGTGTCCCGCGGAATGGCTGCGAATTTTTCCCTCATCAATGCAGATGAGGTTCACCCGCATGGCCATATCGCTCTGTTCGAGAGGAATTCCCAGGCTGGCGGCCTCGAGAACTCCCCGGCCTTCGGTGCCGTGGAACAGTTCAGCCGCGTTATAACCGAGCACCGAGAGATTGGCTATCGCGGAACCGGTCATCATTTCGGCATCAATCGTCCGGAACAGTCCTGTGCGCCCTTCCCGGGCAATCCAATCCATGCCCGGTTTTTTGGCTGCCATCAAGGGGGTTTTCCCGTTCAGTTCGGGGATAGGGTAATCCGCCATTCCGTCGCCCAGGAAAATGACATATTTCATAAGTACTCACCCCTTATTTGCCAATAGTCCACAGTCGGCAATTGCTACATCCATTGTTGCAGCTCTGCACAGACTGTATCATTATACCTGCATGTTGTTTCCTCCGGCATGGATTTAATTTGCGGATATCCGATATGATGAATGAAAAAAATACAGGAGTTCGGATACGCGTGCCCGCCAGCACCAGCAATCTGGGGCCTGCATTCGACGCTGTTGGTTTGGCTCTTCAGCTCTATTTAACCTTGGAAGTCCGCGCGTTGCCCCAGAGCCCTACACGAATCGATGTAACCGGGGAGGACGCTCAGCTTATTCCGACAGACGAATCCAATTATATATGGCGCAGCATGGCCGAAATGGCGGAGGAGTCGGAATGCAGGTTGCCGTATTTCTCCCTTCGGGTTGAAAACGAAATTCCTATTTCAAAGGGCTTGGGAAGCAGTTCCGCCGCGCTGCTTGCGGCCGCAGCCGCCGTGAATTTTCTTTGTGCGCGGAACTGGGATAGTGAAAAACTGCTCGAAATCACGGTTGCGCGGGAAGGTCACCCTGATAACTTGGCCCCCTCCCTCTTCGGGGGGCTGGTGGCGTCGATTCACGGTAACAAGATATTATGCTCAAAATCGGAATTCCCCAAGGAATGGACGGCCGTTGCCGTTACTCCAAATTTGGAGATCCCAACCGAAATGGCACGATCCATTCTTCCGCCCGATATTTCCCGCAAACATGCGATTTACAACATTCAGCGCGCGGCATTCCTTATGGCTCAGCTGGTGCAGGGCCGGCGCGAAGGGTTACGTGAAGCGATGTCTGACCTCCTGCATCAACCCTATCGCAGCAGGCTGATTCCCGGACTAACGGAAGTGCTGGCAATGGATCATTGCGAGGGATTGCTTGGCATTGCGCTTTCCGGCTCCGGTTCGACGGTGATTGCACTGGCCGAGAGCCACGAAGCTGAAATTGGAGCTCTCATATGCGAACTCTTCAAATCTCATGGCCTTTCCTCCCGTTCCCGGCTTCTTAAAGCCGACAATACAGGATTAGCGGTCTGTAACAATCGAAGCGATAGTGGACCAGCTCACGATGCACCGCGCTTTCAGCGCTTGTGAGAATCGTTTTCTTCCTATGCCGGATGCGGTCTGTTTCAATTTCTAAATAAATAATTTCCTTTTTGCACAGTGGCATCAGCGAGTTCCCGTCTCAGTACAATTGCATCGATCGGTGCAGATTTTACTAAATTCCGGACTCCAGCCAAAAATGAGCGACATTCGTTGCCTTTAAGCAGCGTCCCTATCATCAATTCCGAGCGTGTTGCGATTCGAGCGGCTGCCTCCCATAAATAAACTCCCGCTGCACCAGCATGCAGTTGAGCATTTTTCAAATGCATGTTTTCAGCAGCGGCTGCACGCAATACTGCGCTCTCGCTCAAGTATGTATCTATAATGTTATCCGCAATCAAGATCACAATCTCCTGCTCCGAAGCTATATCAGCCTTCAGCACATCCATGCCCAAACTCATGAGCACAAGCACTGTTTTCTTCATGTTTACCACAAGCGACCACATATCATTTATTCCAGGGGCCGTGGAAAAAACGGAAATCTGGTCCGAAAGGGATGATGAGAGCAGTTTTTCTCTCAGTTCCTTTGCAGTTTCTATAAGAGGGAGATCTCCCTGTTGGGCTCGCTTAAGAAGCAGTTTTGGGATTAGCAGCCGATTGATTTCATTCGTGCCTTCAAAAATCCGGTAAACCCTCACATCCCGATAATAGCGTTCAGCAGGATAATCACGCACAAAGCCATAGGCGCCGTGAATTTGAACATTTTCATCGGTGACGAAGCCAATCATCTCGCTTCCAGCGACTTTTATGATAGACGATTCTGTGGCATATGCGTCCCCTGCTACCAGCATTGCGGAAGTATCTTCATCATACAAACGATGATCGGCCACATATCTGTCGAACATGCCTGCCGTCCGGAATAGCGCACTTTCCATCGCATACAACCTGGAAGTCATCTCTCCCAGTTTGTGTTGAATTGCCCCAAAAGTGGCGATCGGCTTGCCGAACTGCTTTCTTATGCCCGCATACCGTGCGGCTTCGCCAATTATATTGATTGCTTTCCCAACGCACATAGACCCAAGTCGCAGGCGTCCAAAATTCAGTACATTGTAGGCAACATACTGGCCTTTGCCTGCTTCACCCAAAAGGTTCTCAGCAGGCACGCGGACATCCTGCAACACGATTGTTGTCGTGTAGGACCCTCGAAGTCCAAGTTTGTCTTCGGCTTTTCCATTGGATACACCTGGAAAATTGCGTTCAACGATGAAGGATGTCAGATGGCCTTCAAGTTTTGCGAATACCGTTATTATGTCGGCAAGGCCTCCGTTAGAGATCCACATTTTTTCTCCATTCAAAATGTAGGATCCATCTGTCTGTCGATCTGCCCTTGCCCTGCTTGCCATGGGGTCGGAACCCGCGCCTGATTCACTCAATGCATAGGCGCCGATAAGTTCGCCTTTTATTAATCCTGGAATATATTTTCTCTTCTGCGCATCAGTGCCGAACAGCAAAATGGATAAGATTGATAAATTGGTCTGCCCGGTAAACGCTGTTGCAAACGAAGCGTAGCGGGCGATCTGTTCCGTGATCAACATGGTGCTCGTCATGTCGAGCCCACAACCGCCGAGGCTTTGGGGCACATCCATGCCCAGTAACCCAAGTTCACCGCACTGGCGCAGCATCTGCTTTGTTAATGCCCAATCTTTCTCTTCCATGCGAGCTATGTTGGGCAGGACTTCGGCCGTGACGAATTCGTCGGCTGTTTGAGCAATCATGCGGTGCTCGTCGTTGAATCGCTCCGGCGAAAAAAAAGGACCAGGCGTGCTCAATTCCAGCAGCCAGCTTCCTCCTTTAACAACTGCTTCCTCCGCAATGACTTGAGGAACGCCCTGACGTAGCGACCAACTTCCACTCCTTACGTTGAATTCACTATCGATCGATTGTTTGCCGATTGAGTTGTTCTGCAATTCTCCTCCTAGCCGCATCTTGTTCAATCAATAAACAGATGTCCACTCTTGGACCGGATGCGCTCCTTTTGGGGCCAACAGCACAAGGCCAATTTGATTCAGGTAGTGAAATTTATCGGCAGGTATCGAAAAATTCTTTGATGGAAATTATAAATCTCTTAGAACAACTTGGTAACCGGAAACCGATTCTCTAAAGCATCGAAGAGGTGTTCAAGAAAAGTTCCATGTTTTTGTGAAAAATGGTGTAAAATCCGACACTCCACCCCGCCTTGAAAGGCAATGGAAAAGACAGGTCCTGCCATAATAGAAACTGTTGAGAGGATTGGGCGTCTCACAGAATGGGAGTGGGCGAAGTTGGTGAGTTCGCAGGTTTTAGTTTTAATGACATGGGAAACCTGTGCGCAAAACCGGGAATAGATTTCGCCTAATTTACTCACCTTTGCGAAGCCTGACTCACTCAAGGATCGGAATCAGGGAGTAAGTCATGATTGAAACGCGTCAAAAAATCACTCTGCCGTATTTGTTTCAAAAGGTTCAGCAGGGAGAGCCAATTACCTGGCTGACCTGTTACGATTATCCCACTGCCTATCTTCAGGAACAGGCAGGAATTGAAATGATTCTGGTGGGCGACAGCCTGGGAATGACGATGTTGGGCTACGAATCCACTCTGCCTGTCAAAATGGATGACATGATCCGTCATGCCTGTGCCGTTCGACGCGGAGCGCCGAACGTTTTTTTGGTTGGGGATATGCCATATATGTCCTATCAGCCCAGCAATGAACTTGCAGTGCTGAATGCCGGGCGTTTTATGGCTGAAGCAGGCTGCGATGCTATTAAACTGGAAGGAGGGGCAGCCATGGCGCCCCGCATCAGGGCGATTGTGGATTCGGGTATCCCTGCGATCGGGCACCTTGGATTGACTCCGCAATCGGTTGCTGCACTCGGAGGATTCCGGCTGCAGGGCAAATCCGCCTCGCTGGCGAAGGTCATCGCAGATGATGCCAAGGCTCTGGAAAAGGCGGGCGCCTTTGCGGTTTTGCTGGAGCTTGTTCCCGACAGGCTATGCAAGGTCATTACTGAACGCGCGGAGAACTGCATCATTATGGGACTCGGGTCCGGGCTGCACGCCCACGGGCAACTCTTAATCTACCACGATATGTTCGGCCTCTACCCCAAATTCAAACCCAAAATGGCTAAAACTTATGGCAACGCTGGCGAAGTTATTCTCAAGGGACTGCAAAGCTACTGCGCAGAAGTGAAGAGCAAAGCATTTCCTGCAAGAGAAAACTGGTTCGGCATGCAGGACGAGGAGTTTGACGGATTGAAAAAGATGCTCGGTTGATTTTTTATAGAAGAATTAGTTGAACCGTTCGGAATCGGTATTGTCCTTAAAACTCGACTCCGACCCCCGATTTTTTAACGAAGGAGTTGCATCATGGCGTATGCCAAGCGCACCCATCATCTCGCGCCTGAAGGTGCTTACCAGGTGCTGGCCAAGGCCGGTCAATTGGAAGCGGCTGGAAAGGAGATTATCCATTTCGAAATCGGGCAGCCGGATTACGAAACCTTCAGCAACGTCAGCTTGGCTGGGATAAAGGCAATTAGCGAAGGCAAGACCCGCTATACCGACCCGATAGGAATTCCGCTTTTGAGAGAGGCGATCGCGGAAGATGCCGGACGAAGGCGCAATATCAAAATCAGCCCGGAAGAAGTTGTTGTCAGTCCCGGCGGCAAGCCGAATCTTTTTTTCCCCACACTTGCGCTGGTGGAACCGGGCGATGAAGTCATCTATCCCAATCCTGGCTTCCCGACCTACGAAGCAATGATTGGAGTTGCAGGCGGAGTTGCAGTGCCGGTTCCTCTTTTGGAAAAAAATAACTTTTCATTTGATCTGGATGCATTCGACAAGCTTATAAATAAGCGCACCAGGCTCGTAATCCTGAACTCTCCGAGCAATCCGACCGGAGGTGTAATCCCGCGAAATGACCTTGATCATATCGCTGCGCAGGTTCAGAAATACGACTGCTGGATCATGTCGGATGAGATTTATGCCCGCATTGCCTACGATGGGCGACAGGTATTTTCTATCGCTTCACTGTCGGGAATAAAGGAACGAACCATAATTGTGGATGGATTCTCCAAAAGCTATTCCATGACAGGCTGGCGTCTCGGCTTCGGCATTATGCCCAAAGATCTGGCTGAAAGGGTAGGTCTGCTCCTTACTCATTCTCTGGGCTCCACTGCGCACTTCACACAGTTTGCCGGTGTGGAGGCAGTCGTGGGCCCGCAAGATATGGTGGACGGGATGGTGGCCGAATTTCAACGCCGCCGGGACGCGATAATCGCCGGCCTGAATGCTATTCCGGGCGTCAATTGCCAAAAACCGCAAGGGGCATTCTACGCATTCCCGAATATTTCCGGCACAGGCATGAAGTCTAGCGAATTGGCCAACCTGATCCTTGAAAAAGCCGGTGTTGCACTGCTGCCCGGCTCATCGTTCGGCCTGTATGGCGAAGGATATCTGCGCCTTTCTTATGCCACATCCATCGATGTTATCGAAAAAGGTCTGTCCCGCATTCGGGCCGTCCTTTCCAGCCTTTGAGTTTTGGGGTCTTGGAGTAATTTTTATCCACCCTGGATAAATGCCAGTAATCCGAATTAAATTTCACTGCAGGATTGGAATTAAATCATCACAGCAATGGCGCCTGCCTACAACATGGTGAAGGGCGGAGAGTGACAATTGCGCTGCGTGAAATGCTTCCTAGGATTATAGACACGAAATACAAGGAAAACAGAAAGCAGCGTCTGAAAAAAATGGAGCGTAACCTGTCTGTGGATTGGCAGAATTTTCCCACTTCTTAAATATACTGCTGGCCAAGTATGAAGCTGCCGATAAGAATTTTGTGTACGAAAAATATTATGGTTTAAAGGAAACAGCTTTCAACCTCACACCGGATCCTGCATTCCTCTTTCTCAATAAGCGGAGCAAGGATGCGCTCGATCTAATTCTCTATGGGATCGAACGGAGAGAAGGTTTTGCCCTGATCATTGGCGATATTGGAACGGGCAAAACAACTATGTGCTGGGCGCTCCTGGATAGGCTGGCAAAGAAAAACATCTGTACCGCCCTAATTCAGAATCCAATGCTCTCTGAAACAGACGTCCTGAGGGCGATTCTTCAGGACTTGGGAGTTCGTCCGGAGGAGTCTCGAATATCTCCTGACACGGCGGCTGGCACTCAGCCTGGAATTTTCGACACGGATTGGATGCAGGAACTGACCAAAAAGCAGCTCATTGACCGCCTCAACGTATTCTTGATCGAGAAAGCTGAGAATAACATGTTTACCGTTCTCATCGTCGATGAGGCGCAAAATGTCTCGTTGACTTTGCTTGAACAGTTGCGGCTTCTCTCCAATCTGGAAACTGCAAAAAAGAAGCTGCTTCAGATCATTTTTGTAGGGCAGCTGGAGCTCAATAGTAAGTTGAAGCTTCCCTCACTGAGGCAATTAGACCAAAGGATTTCCACTCGGTTCGAAACCAAGGCCTTGTCGAAAGAAGACACTGAATTGTATATTCGCCATCGAATTGCGGCTGCGGGTGGCGCGCCAAGGCTTTTTTTTGGAGCGGGGGCATTCAAATCTATCTGGAGGCACTCCAAAGGATATCCCAGGCTGATCAATCTCATCTGCGACAGAGCGCTGCTGACAGGTTATAACGAGCGCTCTCGTGTGATCACTCGCCGAATCATTAACCGAGCGGCCAAGAGCTTGCAGGGAATGGAGGATGGAGGAAAGCATTTCTCTTTTGGCTGGATTACCAAGAGAATGCCTTTTGTGGTTCCCGCTATTCTGCTGATTTTCGTACTTCTTATTACTGTCTATGAAACCTTGGCACACTAAATTCCCGGGCTGTCAACGGCGCAGAACAGGAGAAAGCCCATCATTTTCTCTTCTGAACAATGGTGGTTAACAGTAGAATCAAAGATAACGATGGAAGTTTCCTATGCAAGGAAACGTTGAGTCCTGGTTTAGGGTCATGGATTGGATATGAATTGCGTTTTGCGGAAATCGACATCCCTGAAAGCCTTTCAAAAACATCTATAGAAAGGAATAGCAAATGAAAATAGCAGTTGTAGGGCTCGGTTATGTTGGATTGCCCCTTTCTCTTCAGTTTGCCCGAGCTGGAATTAATGTTTTGGGCTTGGATGTGGATCAGGAAAAGGTGGATGCGCTCAATGCCGGCAAGAGCTATATCAAACATATTGAGCCGAAAGATATTGCGGAAGTTGTAAATGCAGGCACTTTCAAGGCTTCGGTTGAATTCTCCCGAGTGGTAGAGACTGAAGCCGTTATTATCTGCGTGCCGACGCCGCTGAATAAGAATCGTGAACCGGACATCAGTTATATCGTGGAGACGGGAAAGTCTATATCGCCGTATCTGCCGAAGGGAAGCCTTGTCGTCCTCGAATCGACTACCTATCCCGGTACGACAGATGAGGATTTGCGCGAAGTGCTGGAGTCCGGGTCCGGTATGAAGGCCGGAGTCGATTTCCATCTAGCCTTTTCACCGGAGAGAGAAGATCCGGGAAACCCGGACAGCAAGGTTGCGCTTATTCCAAAAGTGGTCGGCGGATTTACTCCGGCGTGTTTGAAAAAAGCGGTAGACCTTTATGGAAAAGCGATCAAAACAATTGTTCCGGTTTCGTCTTGCAGGGCGGCCGAAGCCAGCAAACTGCTGGAAAATACATTTCGAGCCGTTAATATAGCGCTCGTCAATGAACTGAAAGTTGTTTATGACGCAATGGGAATTGACGTTTGGGAGGTCATCAATTCAGCGAAAACGAAGCCTTTCGGCTTTATGCCTTTTTATCCCGGACCGGGACTGGGAGGCCACTGCATTCCGATTGATCCTTTCTATCTGACGTGGAAAGCGCGCGAATACGGCCAGCATACTCGTTTCATTGAGCTCGCAGGCGAGATCAATACATCGATGCCGCAGCATGTGGTGAACAGGGTAGCCGATGCCTTGAATGCAAGACGCAAATCGCTTAATGGTGCCAAGATTCTGGTTTTGGGATTGGCCTACAAAGCGGATGTAGATGATGAACGCGAATCTCCCAGCTACTTTTTAATGGATATTTTAACCAAGCGCGGCGCAACTGTGAGTTACTATGATCCTTTTATCCCGGTCATTCGCCCGACGCGAGAACATGGGCACTGGACCGGAACGCGTTCGATCTCCTGGAGTCCGGAAGTACTACGCAGTTTTGACGTCGTTCTGATTTCCACCAGTCACCGGGCGGTTGACTATCAGCAGCTGGCGGAATGCGCAAGTTGTATTGTGGACACGCGAAATGCGATGGCTTCTATTCAAACGAAGCCGGGACAGGTGTGGAAGGCGTAGCTTTGCTTCGTTGAATTTAAGCCGGCAGCTGTATGGCCGCCGGCTTCTCCACTTTATATTTTCTATAGACCGCGCTGATCCTGATCTACTGAAAAAACCTTGGATTCAACTGCGACCGCAGAATCTATGGAAATTTCTTTCTCTTTTCATAAGCTGAAATCCTCGCCTCTGCTCGTTCGCACAGTCCCATTTGCAATTTTCGCCATCCTGACTGTGCTTCAAGGCCAGTTCCATGATCCTGCTCCATATTGGATTTATGCCCTGAAAACTGCTGTTGCGGCGTGTCTTCTATGGCTGCTGCGTCAAGAGATTTCAGAAATGAGATGGAAATTCTCAGGGGAGGCTATCCTGGTCGGCATAGCTGTTTTCGCGGCATGGGTGGGTTTAGACGGCCTTTATCCGATGATGTTTCGAAGACAGGAGAGCTTCAATCCGGCCCGCACATTCGGTCAAGGCAGTGCATTGAGTTTATTTTTTATTGCTGTGCGCATGATTGGTGCCTCAATTGTTGTGCCGATGCTTGAGGAGGTTTTTTATCGATCATTCCTTTATCGCTACTTCATCCATCCGCAATTCTGGAAAATCCCACTGAACCGCTTCAATTGGCGAGCGTTCCTTATAATAGGTGTGATTTTCGGCGTTGGCCATTTCGAATGGCTTCCAGGTATTTTATGCGCTTTTGCGTACCAGACTTTGGTATGTCGAAATAATCGATTGGGCGATGCCATCAGCGCTCATGCGACAACAAATATTCTGCTGAGCTGCTGGGTTGTAATTGGTGACAATTACATATTTTGGTAACGGTGCTTCAAATTTGTCGAGACTTGAATTGAATGAGTCAACAGTTAAAGCTGTTAATAATTAATTTGAGGCTTGGAGCTCTCAATGCAAGGCTTCAAGATTCAACGCTCAAAATATTTCGACGATATTATTGGGGCCAATCGGTTATTTCAAAGGAAAGGATAGATGATTCTTTGATCATCGGCCGATAAGAATATTCGATGTTCGTTTTAAAAGATGCAACTGGGTCGAATGTGAGAAGATGTTCCGCTATAACAGCAAAAGATGAGAGAAACAAAATGAGACAGAAACTGCCTGGTTTTACTCTTTTTTTCCTTTTGTTTTGTCTGGCGCTAAGCCCGAATGTGCTCCCCGCCGACGAGGGGACTGCGCGCGCTAAATCTGATATAGCGCCTCCCGAGTTGAATGACGATTATGTGATCGGCGTTGAGGATCTGCTTTCTATTTATGTTTGGAAAGAGCCGGATTTCTCCGTGAAAGAACTGATTGTTAGGTCGGATGGAAAGATCAGTTTGCCGTTGGCCAGCGATATACAGGCCGGCGGCCTTACTCCCAAACAACTTCAAAACTCAATAACAGAGAAGCTGAAAGAATACGTTGCTTCGCCGAATGTTACCGTCACAGTGCTCAAGTCGTTTAGCAGAATGGTTTCGGTAGTCGGACAGGTGAGCCGGCCGGGAAACTATCCGATGGGTAGCTCTATTTCAGTTCTCGAAATGTTTGCGCGAGCTGGCGGCATTAGCGAATATGCAAAATCAAAAGACATAAAAATTATACGCAACGAGAAGGGAAAGCTATTACAGTTCCCGTTCAACTATAAGGATGCCATTCGCGGGCGGAACCTTCAGCAGAACATTATGCTCGAACCCGGCGATGTGATATTGGTGCCATGACTGAAATATTGTGCCAGACCAACAAGTATGGCAGTAAAGATGTCGCCATAAATCGGGCGTCATGGATTTCAAAGCTCTTGCTGTTTCTGCTTGCAGGCTTCTGCCAAAAGGGCTTTGCCCAGGAAGACGCATCGCATTCTGTGCAGGAATCCGCTCCGGCCGCGGAATCATCTACATCTGAAGCTTCGGGCTTCCGGTCATTTTTTGATTCAATTTCCGGAAATGTCCATAACAACCTGGGATTCACATTTGGCGTTAATGAGATGTATTCCAGCAATAGGTTGGGCGGAGATTCTTCGAAATCTGCGCAAGTAACGGCGTTTGAGCCCAGGCTGTTTGCAAATATTGGCAGAAGGAAGTCTCGTCTGCACTTTGACATGGGAGGTGGATACAGACTCTATCGGAAATACCATGATCTGGACAATACGGAAGGGGCTGGGAATTTAGCATACAGCTATCAGGCGTCCCGTCGAGTGGGTATCCAAGTTTCCGATCGCGCTTCTTCGATGTCCAATGATCTCTT
>JAHFUH010000504.1 GCA_023265215.1 Acidobacteriota bacterium | reverse complement strand
GATGACCACTGGAAACGCCAAAATGGTCATATTTCGACTTCAAATATCCACATTTCTATTTTCGCCGAAAAATAATCGATAGCTTATGAAATAGCTATAGGGAGCTTATATGGCCGGGAGGGCTATGAAAGGCTAATTCTCGGACAGGCTCCTAGTACAATAGCGCCACAGCAAAAAGAATGGATTCTGGAGCAAATCACAGACTGCAAGAACAGGCTTTCCCACTGGTGAAGAGAATTCACGCATGCCTGCCTTTGGCTGTAAATTCCTGACTATGCCTATGACGCTTTCTCCGCTACCATGGGGCATATGGAACCGTTCCATATGCCTACAACTGCGATAAATGAGCCTAACTACTTCTAATTAATCAGCTTCCCGTAGATTTCCTTAAGTCACCGTTCAGAATCACTACATTCTCAGCTTCAAGCCACATCATGGAATTGGGAATCAGGACAGCCGTAGCTTATTTGATTTGTTCGGCGTGGAAGAATGAGATTTAAGATTTAAAAGTGTGGTGTGGCAATTGCTTCAAAATCAGTAACTATCAGTGTTGATACCGGATTGGAACGCGATTCTGGAAGGAGCCATTTTGAGACTATCCATCCTACTTCCCTTGATTGCGGTTCTGCTTCTTGGTTCCATTCAGGCATATGCCGACACTCTTTCCCCTTGGTACACTAATCCTACAAACGGCCATGAGTACGCCTATTGGAACTCAGGGTCCTGGCTCGATGCGACTTTAGCCGCTCAAGCGCTCAATGCACATCTAGTAACGTTTGCAAACGCGGATGAGGAGAATTGGGTTTGGCAAACCTTTTCATCTTTTCTCCTTATTGATTCCTCGTTCCCTCAGGAAAAACGCTCTCGGTTCTGGATCGGCGCTACCGATAGTGAAGTTGAAGGGCATTGGGTTTGGGAGACGGGGGAGCCGATGATATACGCGAACTGGCTTCCAGGGGAACCCAATAATCTAGGCGGCGAGAATTGGGGTGAGACAATTCGACCAACTAATTTCACGGGGATCAATGCCGGTTGGAATGATCTTGGTCCTGGCTCCGCCATTTTCGACAATCAAGCAATCTTTGAGCGGGAATACTCTGGCAATGCCAACGTTCCTGAACCCTCCCTCACTGTTCTCTTAGGTATTGGGCTTTGTGCTGTTAGCCTAATTGGATGGCGGCGCAGAAGCACGGTGTGGAAAAGTAACGCTGGAAGGAGTCGCCCATGAGATTAACTCGCCTCGCAGTTGCCTTAATCATTATCGGAATTGTCAGTGGAGCATCCCCTGACGCTTGGGCTGGATCAGTCTCTTTTGATTTCAATGACGGCAATGCCAACGGATGGATTTTTCCGTATAATTCCGGTCAAACTCAATTCCCTGGGGGAGTCTGGGGTGTTGAGAACGGATCTTTAGCACAGTACACTCTAACTGACGGCAATGCCGGACTCGTGGACAATCTGGTCCTTTCGGACCAAGTAATTGAAGCCCAGGTGCGTACTACCAGAGGTTATGCTGGTCTTGTCCTTTGGTATCAGCAAGTGGATAGCGCTTGGGCTAACTATATAGCTATTACTACAGGAGGACGGGTGGATGAGTATGTAGATGGGCAAGCGCATACCTACTATTATGACGTCCATGGGTTGTTTCAGGATACAATATGGAATTTTTACGATTTGAAAGTTGAGGCTAATAGTGCAACTGGTGATTTGGCGGTATATTTGGATGGTGTTTATTTGTTTACCCACAACACAAGCACTGCTTATAGGACGGGTTTATCAGGCGTATACTCCGGTAATGAACATGGATATTTTGATAACTTTAGTGTGACTTCAGATGATATTTCTTCCGTCCCCGAACCCTCCATCCTTCTCCTCTTCGGCATTGGGCTTGCCGCTGTTAGCCTAGCTGGATTGCGCTGGAAGAAATAGCGGGATCATAAGCACTGCACATCAAAAGTCCGGGCGAGGGCTCTCCTACTGCTCAGGCACCATCCTCACCAACCCATAACCGTAAACCGTTCCCTTAGCTTCGTGTGGACTGGAAACCGTTTCGGATATGGCCCCGAAATTTCCCATCCTTCCTCCGTAAGTGCCGAAAGCGCAGCATCCTTATCTGCTTATTTCCGATTTTAGGAGTCATTCAAAACCCTGAGCATGAATTGCCGATCACATAGGGTGAAAAACTTGCCATGTCCCCGGTTGGTTTGTTGCCGTGCTTGATTAACTATTGCTTCAAATGGCCATCTCCACACTTTATTCAATGGAAGAGTGCGTCCGAAATGATGTCCGAGTTCATATGCCCAAATATCAGCAGCCTGAAGCGGTGAGCATGTTCGTGGCTCATCTGCCAGAAATGAATTCATAAATTGGCCGCACATGGGATTAAATATTCGTAGCGCATTCCAAAGCTCCTCTGCCTTCCCAACGTATTTATTCAGCTTTGCATAAACCATAGAAACAGGGTGGGGAGGGTATTCTACCAAGGCATTTGCAAGCGCCATTTGGTTGGTATATTCCTGAAAAACGACAAAATATGGATCTCTCCCAAGGCGTTCTCTTTGAGATTCAGAGAGGGCATTGAAGTCCTCAACTGAAGCAACCGCTCCCATAGGAAGGGCTTCACTGTGTTTGATCGCTTCAATCAATCTTCCGAGAGCTTTTTGTCTATTTTTTTCGACCTGCCACTTATCTTTTTTAAACTGTTTCGTACGGTGAGCAAATTCGGTCATGTGGAAGGGCTGCTCAATGTCCTCTTCGCTGCAAATAGCCCTCCATTCAGCTTCCAAATGTGTCCAGTTCTCCGCAGAAGCCAGAAATCCTGCAATCCCCACAAAATGTTTATTCGGATCTCTGAAATGTCCAGTTTCATCGGCATAGGATATAAACATATGAGCATTGTAATCAGTTATGCTAGGGATTCCAATTATTCCTTGAAGCGACTCTGTGGCCGATTCGGCCCCATGACCAAGAGGATGGGGAGAAGAGGAGAGTGGTGAAAATAAGAGAGACAATTAATAAGATGCGGTTTGGGGGGATTCTTATTCGCTATTCTATTTATCCGATGAGCTATGCTTATGCTCGAACCAATATCTTAAGACAGTTTTTAGCGTTATCGAACGATAATATTAGCTTTCCTATCGGTTCAGAATATTGTCTTTTATCATCGGCTTTTTCGAATGTCATACAGAAGCTATTAACTGAAACCACAGTAACCTCAATCTCGTTGGGCCATCGCAAATGTCTCCGATAAGCAATTAGCTCATTTATCTCTCCCACAAGAGTAATCTTTTTCCCCATCCACTTGCCAATTTCTCGGACAGGATGTAAACGCAAATCAACTAGTGTTTGAAATACTTCATCGCTGGCTTTTATTGTTTCAGACCCTCTCCTAATCCAAGCAGCATCGCCAAAATGCGGAGTGTCTCCGCTGTATTCAACTTCAACCCTAACGCACGGCTTCCCATCTTTTTCATAGCCGCTGAGATGAAAAATGATCGGCGGGTATATCTTCTCAGCTTCTTTACGAACCGTTTTTTGCATGTTGTCTACTGAGGATACTCCTTGGGCTGTCGCATCATCCTTTTCTCCAATCAAAAGGATGGCTTTGTCTCCTGGTTTATGGATAATTAATTCGCTTTAACTCGGGAACGAATGTCTATGGAAGCGAATCCAAGAGCTCTTTAATAAAGAGCGTTGGCAACCAGAAGAGCGCATTCTCAATAATGAGAAAATCCTTCCCTACCATTAACTTACCGTATAGGTGGCCAATGGACGATCCTTATAATCTGCAACGGTTCGTGTCGGCTCAAAATCCATTTTTTGATCAGGTATGTTCAGAACTAAGGCACGGCCGCAAAATGGGGCACTGGATGTGGTTCATGTTCCCCCAGCTTGAGGGCTTAGGTTTCAGTTGGATGGCAAGCAAGTACGGTATTTCTTCGCGAGAGGAAGCCGAAGCGTATCTGAAGCACCCGATTCTTGGACCCAGGTTGAGAGATTGCACTAGCATTGTAAATCGTGTGGAGGGACGTTCCGTCGAAAAAATCTTTGGCAGCATCGATACTCTGAAGTTTCGATCATCGATGACTCTTTTCGCCAACGTGACCCAGGACAATGCCGTTTTTTTGGAGGCGCTGGAAAAATATTTTTCAGGTCAGCCCGATCCGCTGACTCTTGAGCGGCTTTGAGCTCCGCGCGGAGAAACACACCTGCAAACGCCTTTGATATACTATCAATGTAGAAGTTACAAAAACCAATTGTCTCTACCGCGGGGTGCAAACGGAAGTGGGACTCAAAAGGCAAAAAGAACAGCGCCTGGGAGCGCCGGCGTCCTCGCCGGCACATATTCACGACTACCAGATATGTTTGCCAAAAACCCTACAAGTCGCT
>JAHFUH010000503.1 GCA_023265215.1 Acidobacteriota bacterium | reverse complement strand
GAGCGGGAGCTATGACCTCCCCTACTACATTGAAGCGCTCGCAAATCGCATCGGCACGCCAGGCCTGATTGTTTGCCTCGATTCAGGCTGCGGCAACTACGATCAGCTCTGGTGCACTAATTCCTTGCGAGGCCTGGTCGTGGGAGACCTTACCGTGCAGTTGTTGAAAGAGGGGATTCACTCCGGTGACGGCAGCGGAGTGGTGGCTTCCAGTTTTCGTGTTTTGCGGCAGCTTTTGAACCGGCTGGAGGACCAGGAAACCGGCGAGGTCTTGCCGCAGGAATTCCATGTGCCGATTTCCAGCCAGACCATCGAACAAGCTGCATTCACAGCCAAAATACTGGGAGACGAAGTCTATTCGAAATTGCCTTTTTTTGAAGGCGTCCGCCCTGTGAATAAAAATCCGGCGGAGCTGATTCTAAACCGGACATGGCGGCCGGCGCTGTCGATTATAGGAGCTGCGGGCTTGCCTTTACTGAAGGATGCCGGCAACGTACTTCGTCCCATGACTGCTGTGCGGGTTTCGCTTAGGGTGCCTCCGGGCTGTGACGCTGCGGCCGCCTCCCGGCATTTGAAATCTCTTTTTGAAAAAGACCCGCCCTATGGAGCCAGGGTGAAATTCGAGCTTGGTCAGTCTGCCTCCGGCTGGAGCGCCCCCGAAATGAGTCCGTGGCTGGCTGAATCGCTGGAGCGCGCCTCCCAGGAGTTTTTTGGGAAAAAGGCTGCTTACATGGGCGAAGGGGGATCGATTCCTTTCATGGATATGCTTGGCAAAAGGTATCCCAAAGCGCAGTTCCTGATTACGGGCGTTCTGGGGCCGAAATCGAACGCGCATGGCCCGAACGAATTTTTGCACATACCTATGGCCAAGAAACTGACATGTTGCGTCGCGCACGTTCTTTCAGATCATTTCCAGAAGTAAGAATAACAAAGAACATCGGGGTCGGGGTCGGCTTGTAGTTCAATCGATTACCTATGCGAGTGGCGAATTAAAAAAGCCGACCCCGACCCCGACCCCGACCCCGAGCGCTTGTGTAGCATTAAACAAAAATCTGTTGCATGACCGGGAGACAATTCTATGACGAAGAAACTCGTGATTGTTGTCCTTGTGGCTGTGATTTTGCAGAGCGCTGTTTCCAAATCACCTAATCCTGCTTCGCCGCGCCAGAGAATTTCCATCAATGACGACTGGCGCTTTATCAAGAATGATCCTCCGGGAATCACCGAAGATTTAAGCTACACAGCATTGAAGGGATCGATCCTTCCCACCGGCAATGAGTTACTGAAGGACCACGGATTTTTTACTATGGGAGGAACCCATGGAGAAAAGGTCGCCTATGTGCAGGCAGCCTTTGAAGACAGTTCGTGGCGACGCCTGGACTTGCCTCACGACTGGGGCGTCGAAGGGCAATTTTCGAGCGCCGGCGGGGGCGGCACGGGACGGTTGCCATTTTATGGGATCGGATGGTATCGAAAAAAGCTGACGATTCCCGCATCCGATGCCGGCAAATCAATTTTCCTGGATGTCGATGGTGCTATGTCTTACGCGGCCGTGTGGTGCAACGGCCAGCTTGTCGGCGGGTGGCCGTATGGATACTCGTCCTGGCGCTTGGATCTGACTCCTTATATAAAGCCGGGCGAAAATCAGCTGGCAATCCGGCTGGACAATCCTGCCAACTCGTCTCGCTGGTATCCCGGCGGCGGGATTTATCGAAACGTCTGGCTGGTCAAAACATCGCCTGTGCATGTGGCTCATTGGGGAACTTACTTGACCACGCCTGAAATTTCGGCAGCTTCAGCGAGAGTCCACCTGAAAATTACAGTCGACAATAATTCGAGCTCCAGAGTGAATGCCAGTGTTTCGACCCGGATCTTCGCTTTGAATGCAGAGGGCGAACGGACCGGCTCCGCCGTCTCCAGCGTTTCTTCCGTGGACCTGCAGATTGCGGCAAAGCAAAGCGCCCAGGCTGAAGGGGAAGGAATTGTTCGGAACCCGAAACTTTGGGGACCGGCGCCCAGGCAAAAGCCTGACCGATATGTTGCGGTTACCCAGGTGCTGCAAAATGGGAAAATTGTGGATGA
Organism: Acidobacteriota bacterium; assembly: GCA_023265215.1. Taxonomy (GTDB): domain Bacteria; phylum Acidobacteriota; class UBA6911; order UBA6911; family UBA6911; genus UBA6911. The sequence continues at coordinate 2,316 of JAHFUH010000503.1, read as the reverse complement.
ATATGAAACGCCTTTCGGCATTCGTTCGCTCAAATTCGATCCCAACAAAGGATTTTTCATCAATGGCGAACATGTGAAGTTGAACGGAGTCTGTGATCACCACGACCTGGGCGCCCTGGGCTCTGCGATTAATTATCGCGCATTGCAGCGCCAGTTGGAAATGCTGGCCGAAATGGGTGTCAACGCCATTCGCACAAGTCACAATCCGCCGGCGCCGGAGCTCCTGGATCTGGCGGACAGCATGGGATTCCTGGTTATGGATGAGACCTTCGACTGTTGGCTTCGAGGGAAAACGCCCAATGATTACGGCCGGCTTTTCGCCGATTGGCACGAGCAGGATTCCCGCATGCTGGTCAGACGCGATCGAAACCACCCATCCGTAATCCTGTGGAGCATCGGCAACTAAGTGGGGGAACAAGGCCAGGGAGCCGCAGGCGCGGCTGTCGCCAAAGAGCTCAGCGATATTATGCACGAGGAGGATCCTACGCGTCCTACAACGGCCGCGATGAACAGCGCCAGGGCGGATAGCCCCTTCCCCGTGGCAATTGATTCAGCCGGGCTCAATTATCAGGGCGCCGGCCGGCAAGGGACTCCGCCCCAATATCCGGCTTTTCACCAGAATTTTCCCGACAAGTTTGTCTTTGGAAGTGAAACGGCTTCAACCATCAGCAGTCGCGGCGAGTACGTTTTTCCGGTCGCCGTCGGGACCGGCGCGGTTGCAAGCCAAAAAAGCGGGGAAAATGCTTCGACGAAGCAGATGAGTTCCTATGACCTGTATTTTCCACAGTGGGCCACTTCTCCGGACAAGGAATTTGAAGCCCAGGAGCGCTATCCGTTCGTCGGCGGCGAGTTTGTCTGGACCGGGTGGGATTACCTCGGAGAGCCTACGCCTTTCGATTCGTCGCGCAGTTCCTATTTCGGAATCATTGATTTGGCCGGTTTTAAAAAAGATCGCTTTTACATTTACCAGGCGTGGTGGCGGCCGGACCTGCCGATGGCTCATATCCTCCCGCACTGGAACTGGCCGGAGCGCTTGAACCTGAAGGATTCGGAAGGCAAGGCAAGTGTCACTCCCGTCCACGTCTACACGTCCGGCGATGAGGCGGAGCTTTTTCTAAACGGCAAATCGCTCGGCAGAAAAAAGAAGGCAGAATTTCAATACCGCATCCGTTGGGATGATGTCCTTTACCAGCCGGGTGAGTTGCGCGTGGTTGCCTACAAAAATGGGAAAAAATGGGCTGTTGATACGGTAAAGACGACCGGCGACCCCGGCAAAATATTATTAAAGCCGGATAGATCTGCGATTGCTGCCGATGGCCACGACCTGTCCTTTGTGACGCTCGTCGTTGCCGACACGGAGGGCTTGACCGTGCCGCGATCGAAGAACCTGGTCCATTTCGAAATCAGCGGCCCGGGCGAAATTGTCGCCACGGACAACGGAGATCCGACGGACATGGCTCCGTTCAGCTCGAAAGAGCGCAAGGCGTTTAATGGAATGGCGCTGGCCATTGTGAAAGCAACGCGCGGCAAGCCCGGAAAGATTATCGTGAAGGCCAAGTCGGATGGTTTGGCGGAAGCCACGGCAACAATCGTTGCTAAATAAAAACGCGGAGATTTCACAGATAGAAGCTAATAGCTGCCGGCGAGACGCCTAATGACGCATGGTTTTCAATAGAGCGCTGAAAGCGCAAAACAGAACAGCCCAGGGTGGAAGAGCAAGCGAAGCGCGCTCTGGAACCCTGGGTATCAGGTGAGCGCGGAGTTAAGCCCTGAAAGGGCGGCACGGGCCATCTGTGCCGCCCTTTCAGGGCTTTCATATTCGGAATGTATCCCAGGGCGGAGGCCGCTTTGCGGCCTCCGCCCTGGGCTCTGCTGCTTCGCGCTTTCAGCGCTCTGGAAAATATTTCCTTTACAGCTTATCGATGCGCACTCCTTCGCGCGCCAACAGTGTGCGTTTCAATTGAGGGCCGAGGCCGTAATTGCCGACTCCTCCCGACGACGGCACAACTCGGTGGCACGGAATGAGAATCGGGACGGGGTTGCACGCCATGACATTTCCGACGGCTCGTACCGCTTTGGGCCGCCCGGCCAGAGAGGCCAGTTCTCCGTACGTTCGAACTTCTCCTCGTGGCACCTTGCGCAGGACATTCAATACTTTCAATTGAAATTGCGATAGTCCGGTCAGATCAATAGGCGCCGGTCCCGGTTTGCGTCCCGCGGCCGCCTCCTGCAGAGCGCGTGCGTATTGTTCAGGGATTTTGCCGGATTGCGGTTGAACGCTGAAGCGTTTGTGATAGGCGGTCTCAAATGCATCGG
>JAHFUH010000502.1 GCA_023265215.1 Acidobacteriota bacterium | reverse complement strand
CGTCGTTCTGCCTGCCACATACTCCCAATTCAAAGCCGATCTCGACAATTTACGGGATGAAGCACTATGGCAGTTTGGAAAGAATAACAACATGTGGCGAACAGGTGGCCTTCCCGTGAATATCGTTAAGAAATTTCACAAGATGGCTTTGAAAAAATAGAACCGTGACGTTTAGAGTCCCGATTTCTTATTCTGGGAGGCGTCCGGAGATGAAAAAGGTTTTTGCGATTTTCTGCGTCGGCATTGGAATAGTGATTATGGTTGCCTTTATCGCCAATCAGCTTGTCCGAGTTTCAGAGTCTGAAAAAGATTGTGGAATCGTTGAGCATTGGATCCTGGGCCGCCCTTTAATGGACATTCTTACCCCTCCATGGTCCGACAACTACAAGCATTGGGACGCATCTTCGAACGCTGGACGTATCGTAGCCGATCTCATCCAGAAACACGGGATTGCCGACCTCACTCACAATCCCGATCTACGGAAGGAGCGGGAACTGGCGCAGCGTAAAAGCAAAGAAGCCGGCGAGCATGCCGCTGCAATTCCCAAGGAATATCTAGCCAGAAGCAATCCCGGTCTGCCCAAGGTCTATTTTGAAAGTTTTGTTCCTGCCATGGATTTATTAAATCGGGGCTTCCGCGAAGAGAACCTACAGATGGTGAAACAGGGCGTTTCAGGCTATAACGCTTTTCTTATATGGATACAGTCGCGTGAGCGAAGTGAATTCAAACCGTTGAGATAGGCAGCCAGAAGGTAAGGAGGATCAAGTTGCAAACCTATCAAAGCATTTTACGCTGGCTGGCACTGCTCCCCACTTCCATCATCGGAGCCACGCTTGCATATTATATTGTCGGAGTCCTCAATAGGATCACCATGTGGGCATCCGGCTCTAATTCCAATTCCTTCCTTACGCACCTGTTAACCGCTTTCATCACGCATGCCGCTTACGGTTTTGTATTTGTCCTGGTGGCCACCATAATTGCTCCAGGCCATCAAAAGCAGGTTGGATTCGCAATGGCCGGGTTCATTGCAATATGCACAATTGGACTTATATACTTTGACACAATCGACGGGAAATACTGGGGAATCCTCGGGGACATATCGACACTCATGGGAGCCGGTGGAATAACCTTGGATATGTGGGCTGCGAATACATGGGGAAAACGCTTTTTAAATCGCGGGCCTGAGAATTTATCCGGCGATATTGATCGTGGGTCCCCCACAGCATCACAATGAGTCCCTGCCAAAATCAAGGATTTGCTCCAACGGAATGAGAGGCGCTCATGGATAAAAAGCAAAAAAATGAGGACATGCCGGACCCGCACCAGGAAGTCTGCCTGCTAATGCAGGACAAGCTGGAATCCCACATTTCGGAGTTCAATCCGCGCCTATTAAAAGAATTGGAAGACTCGGGGCAGCTTCGGGAATATCTAGAGGAGAGATCCAGCCAGGCGCGGCTGGTGTACCTGGAAGCAAGGAAGGCCGGATTATCGCAACTCCAGGCGGGGGAGTTAGCGAACAAGGAATTGTACCCGGTATCGGAGGAGAGCGAAGATGTGGATGACGATCAGGAGTTTTAATCTCGCAGAATAAGCCTTTCCTTTGGTGACCTCGGGCACGGCATGGTTCGAAGCACCGACATAGCATCTATGATTACCTCCGGAAAACGATCGGAGGCATGCTGCAAACTCTACAGAATGGCAAGGTGAACTAATGGCCGTCGATCGCAATGCCCCACTTCCAAAAGAAATCCACGAAATCGTGTCGCAATGGATGACCGAGTTGACCGAAGAGCTGAAGAGCAAATTCGATATTGGATTTCGTCCAGGAGTTTATTTCGTTTATACGGCTGACAAAGACGGGCTTCCGGACGGAATTTGGGTACTGTTCCAGCCAAAAACACCAGTGGAGCTGGCCTATAATCTCGTGGAAGCCAGTTACCAAACTATGAGCTCTTTCATAGATTCTGGAATCATCGAAAGATTGGAGAGTCTTCGCAAAACCAGGCAGAATCATCCCCAATCGCCTAACGACAACCTTTGACCGTATCTGGCGCATTCGCAGGAAGAACGTGCCGGAAAACAAGAATGTCGCGGCAGCAAGTAGGCGAAAAAATGGACCAGGAATTAATCCAGAATCGGAGACGAGCAAAGAAGGCAATGAGGATTCCGAAGTGTGTGGCCAATGGAAACTGAAACTGTCAGCCAAGGATTGTACCGGTACAGATTCGGTCAACAAACCTCGGAACAGTATCCCGGATCAGTAATGATCGCGGCGATAATTCCAGGGACGCTCCCGGAAAGATTGTGTTCAGCAAACCGAATTTGCTTTCAATCGTGACCTTCCAAGGATGCTTGCTCTTCTTCATGCTTTTACGCATTTTAAATCGGGGTTGTGATAATATTCCGAAATCCTGAGAGAATCGGTTTTGCATGGGTCACTTTCCGATGTTTCTGAATTTATTCTGTCCAGTGTTTGTTTAGCGAGAGCTACTGGAAATTGTTTTATACGTTCGCATAGAAGATTAAGGAGATTCGAATGTACAAGCAGATATCCGAAGATATTGTCCAAGACTACTATCAGCAAAATTTTCCAAATGATGGACAACGTTTCGTCGCTTGGTATCTTCGCAACGTTCATCTCCGAGATCCCATTCAAGCGCGCGACGATATCACTGATGGCGCCGACGACAAGCAAATTGATGCAATATTCATAGATGACGACCGAGCAACAGTGTTTGTTATCCAAGGCAAGTTCATCGGGGAAGCATCGGTTAATGCCGAGCCGCTTCGGGAAGTCCTATCAGCATGGCTACAAATGCGGGACTTGGTTCGCCTTCAGGAAGTCGCCAATAATAAACTTAAACGGAAGCTGGATGAGGTAGCGCGCGCCCTGGAGGATGAATATGAAGTATGCTTTGAATTAATCACGACAGCCGAATTAACCGAAAGCGCACGGGATGATTTGGCAACCTTCCAAAAGCAACTTGCTGATCTTTCATCAAAGGACGAGTTCCCCGCAGCATTGATGCTTGTCAACGAAGATGAAATACGTCGGCGCTACGATATCGCGCTCGAAATGGAGAATCCATCGTTATTACATACTCTGGATTTAAGCGTGTGTCAGATTTTGCCAGTTTCGATTGCAGGCACCCAGGTCATAATAGCCGTCGTCCCGCTTTCTGAATGCATTAAATTTCCGGGGATCAAGGATGGCACTCTCTTCCAAAAAAACGTCCGTCAAAGTCTTGGATTAAGCAATACTGTAAACAAGGGGATCAAAAGCACCATTTACGGAGACAGACACCGCGACTTTTTCTTTTTTCACAATGGAATTACGGCCATCTGCAATAAAATGGAAATTAAGGGTGCCAAACTCAACCTTCGCGGCGTGAGCGTGGTTAATGGTTGTCAATCGCTTAACACCATTTTAAGCTGCAGCGAGCGTGTCAAGACTCTGTCCGACACGAGCTTGCTGTTCCGATTCTATGAGATTCCTCAGAGAGACCGCGCAGACAAAATTAGCATAAACACCAACTCTCAAAGCGCCGTCAAGCCCCGAGACCTACGCAGCAATGACCGAAGAGTCTTAAACCTCAAGCACTCCTATGAACAGAGATACCCTTCGGGATATTTCGTCAGCAAACGAGGTGAAATCCCTCCCGCCGACAAAGACAAAAACTCGGTTATCGACTTATCTGAACTCGGCAAGCAGCTTATTTCATGGCATTCACAACGCCCTAATGTTGCATATAGTGAGACCAAGATATTCGACAAGTATTTCGAACAGCTTTTTAAACGTGAATATCGCGCCGAAAAGATCCATGCATTGAATTATTGGATGAACCATGTTTGGAAAGCGTGGGAAAAAGATAATCCTCTCGGGTTGAATGAGACGCTGTTGGCTATGCGCGCATATGCGCCATATCATCACCTTTACGCGGTTTCCATGTGCTTTGCAATTGCAAACAATCAGGCAGACCGAGTCCCTGATCCGGATGCTTGCCTAATTAAGGCTCAAGCAGCTGGGATGGTTGAGGATCTCGTAAAGATTGGCGGAACCAGCCTGAACATGGCACTTGAAGCAGCTGCTAATGAGACGCAACCCGCAAATCGAGTGTTCAGTCCGCAAAACTGGATCAAGGCCAAAACATGCCTGGCGGGAATCAATTTCGCAATTCGCAATTATTTCAGCATGCTGCCACTAATGCCGCAAGGTGGAAAGGAAATGAAGGCAAAACTGGATGCGGCGCTATCATTGGAAACCGGGGACTTCGAATATCGGTGGGCAGCCGATTAAGCCCTAAATAGGGTCTTTGTCTCTGTAATTTTTTACAGATCCCATCCCGCAGAAAACTCATCTTCTGTAAAGGTCGAGCATATTTCGGCAGCCAACTGAAGATA
>JAHFUH010000501.1 GCA_023265215.1 Acidobacteriota bacterium | reverse complement strand
AGGAAAAAGGTGTTCCTCGAGCGATTCTTTAACTGGACTGAATAACAGCTCGCCTGCAGCCGCAAGGCCGCCGCACAGAATTATTGCTTCCGGGCTCAAGTGCGCAACAGAATCAGCCAGTTTCATGCCGAGCACTTTGCCGCACAATTTGAAAGCTTCCAGCGCCAGTGGATCGCGGCGTAACGCGGCTTCATAAACAATTTCGGAAGTCAGATTGGAAAAAGCTATGTTGCGAAGCTCGCTCGGTTCAGAGGAGTTGCAGATGAGCTCCTGGATTGTCCGGCATATTCCCGTAGCCGAGCAGTAGGTTTCCAGGCATCCGAGTCTGCCGCAGCCGCATTTGCGCCCATCCGGATCAACAGTGGTGTGGCCGATTTCTCCCGCGAAGCCATCTGCGCCATAAACCATCTGTCCGTTTGAGACGATGCCGCTTCCAAGGCCTGTCCCCAAGGTTATGACAATGAAATCTTTCATTCCTTGCGCGGCACCAAAGAGCATTTCACCTATTGCGGCGGCCTTCGCATCATTGGTAACCGCCAACGGCAAATCGAAATATTTTGTCAGCTCGGCTCGAACATCGACAAACTTCCAGGCGAGATTGGGCGGATTTTCAATAGTCGCTTTATAGTAATTGGCGTTGGGTGCTCCTATCCCGACTCCGGCCAGAGCATAGTCCTCATGGATCCCGCTGAGTAGGAGATTTGAATTTTCATGCAATCGCCTGAAGAACAAATCGGCCGGCTTGTGCGCTTCAGTAGGCATCCATGCGCTTGCAAGGCACATGCCGTTTCTGTCGACATAGCCGTATTTAGTATTAGTACCGCCGATATCAACTCCCAGTGTCAGCCCCACTTTCGCCATCGATTTCTCCTTATTTTGCGATCTTTACAAAAACACCACGGATTCCACATTGCAGCTGGTGGCTGCAACCAATGTGGTTCACGATTCAAGGGCCGAAGGCCCGAACTATATCAGCCTGGGCGCTGCCCCAGGCTGGTATAGTACGCGCCGTTGGCGCTCGGGATTCCTTTGTTGCCACAATAACAAGAAATGGAACGTTTGATATCACAGATATCATGATTACCTACTATCACGTGAAACCCATGGCGCTTCTCATTCCCGGCCTTCGATAGGAATGAAGCGGACCGGGGTGAGTGATCGGATCCGTTCCTGTTCTTCAATCCCCCTGAAATACAGATATTCCTGAACTCGAAGTGGCTCGGAACGGCTCGGGATGGCTCTTTCATAAGAGCCGTCGGGCTTGAGGATGCGAGCCTTCTGATTGTCGGTCATCTGCACGCGCAGCGTTTCAATAACTCTCTTTTTCAAAGACTCATCATGGATGGGGAACATCAGCTCGACTCTCTTGTCCAGGTTGCGCGGCATCCAGTCGGCACTTGAGAGAAACACCTCGGATTCGCCACCGTTGTGAAAAACGAACGCGCGGCTGTGCTCCAGATACCTGTCGAGAATGGAGATCACTTGGATGTTCTCACTCAGCCCGGGAACGCCCGGCAGAAGGCAGCAGATGCCTCGCACGTTCAGCTGGATTTTAACGCCGGCTTTGCTCGCGGAATAGAGCTCCCGGATTATTTTCGGATCGACAAGCGAGTTCATCTTCGCCAGAATCTCCGACTGTTGGCCGGAGCGCGCCCGGTCGGATTCCCGGCGAATGAGCGCGATCAGCTTTTCGCGCATCCCTATGGGCGCCATGACCAGCCTGTTGAAGAGGGGCGGTTCGGAATAGCCTGTGATTGTGTTGAAAAACGCGGATACATCGCTGCCGAATTCTTCATTGGAGGTGAAGAGTCCGAAATCGGTATACAAGCGCGCCGTTCGCTCGTTATAGTTCCCGGTTCCCAAATGCACATATCTGCAAATTCCCGAAAGCTCCCGGCGCACTACCAGTGCGACTTTGGCGTGCACCTTCACATTTGCCAGGCCGTACAGCACATGCGCTCCGGCCTCCTCCAGGCCCCTGGCCCAGCTGATATTGCGTTCTTCATCAAAACGCGCGGTCAGTTCGACGAGCACAGTCACCTGTTTTCCATTTTCGGCGGCGCGAACAAGAGCATTTACGATAGGCGATTCTTTGCCGCCTGTCCGGTACAGCGTTTGTTTGATGGCCAGCACATCCGGATCTTCCGCGCTCGCCTGGATGAAACGGACTACCGGATCAAAGGAGTCATAGGGGTGGGAAAGCAGGATGTCCCGCTCTCTGAGGACTTTAAAAATGGTGCGCGATTGCTCAAAATCCACGCGCAGAAGAGGCTGTTGCAGCCGGTAATGTAAACGCTCATAACCCGGCATGTCCACAATGGATAAAAGCGGCTTTGGGTCCAGTGGTCCCTGGGTTGGGATTAAAGCCGAATCCTTTACATCAAGGAATTGCTGTATTCTTTGGAGCAGTTCCTGCGACATGGTTTCGTGCTCCAGCCGGATCGGTTTTGCCCGTTGGCGCTTCTTCAGCTCTGATTCAAGAATGCCGATGTAATCGGATCTGGTCTCATCGTCCAACTCAAGTTCCGAATCGCGAGCGATCCGGAATCCAGCGGTTTCCAGAACGCTGTAGCCTGGAAACAGGCTGGAAATGCGTCTTCGAACCGCATCATTCAACCAGAGCATCTCCATCGCTTCATCGTTGGGAAGCCTGACCAGCCCCGGAAGCATGCCCGGGATCTGGACAACCGCCATCCGGAGTTCCATTTCTTTTCTATTCTCCGGCCGAAGAAGAACTGCGAGGTTGGATGTAAGTCCAGGTATCCAGGTGGAAGAATGAGACTCATCGATAGCAATGGGAGTCAAAACCGGGTAGATTGCCCTGTCAAAGAACTCGTCGAGATATTTTTCCTGGGCCGGATTGATCTGGTCCAGGGTGCGGATAAAAATTGCTTCTCTTGCCAGAGCCGGTATGAGTTCTTTGGAATAGAGATCGAAACTGATCTCATAAAAATCACGCACGCGGGAAGAAATAAGATCGAGCTGTTGTCGGGGAGTCAGCCCAGAGGGGTCCGGGTTATTGTCGCCCTGCTCAATCAGGTGCCGGAGTGATGCCACCCGAACCATGAAGAATTCGTCGAGATTTGAATAAAATATGCAATAGAAACGCAAGCGTTCCAGCAGCGGGTTGCCTGGATCCTGCGCTTCTTCCAAAACCCGGCCGTTGAACTCGAGCCAGCTGGCCTCGCGGTTTATAAAGATATCCGATCGGCTCATGATTATTGCTATCTGACCGCTTCTCTCAAAACTATTTTTTTTCCGAATACTTCGGTAAAGAAATCGCTTCGGCTGGCAAGGGCAAGCCTTCCCATAGTAATGTCGGACATGTTTTGCGCCATCAGGACAATCTGATCTCCTTCGCGGCTGATCTTCAAATCAATTGCTTTCTGCATGTGGTCCTTGTCCAGGGCGTTCGCCACTCGGAGTATCGCCGCCAATTTTGATACGAGCATCCGCTCATCCCTGTCGAGCGCTACAAATGGGGGATGGGAACGCTGAGGCATTGCCCTGCGATGGTACCGGGCAATATTGGCGACCAACTCCATCTCGCGTTTTCGCAAACCGAAAAGCTCCGAGGAGGATATCAGGTAATAACTGTGCTTGTGATGGCTGCGCGAACTGACGAACTGCCCGATGTCATGCAGCAGGGCTGAAACCTCCAGATAAAGCCGGTGTGTGTCGGTCATGCGTTGCTCTGTTTTCATCTCCTCGAACAACCGCACCGACAATTCCCTTACACGCTCGGCATGGTTTTCGTCAAAGTGGTATTTGCGGCCCAGGTTGCGCGCTGCAGAGACAATTTGGGCTGTCAGCTTTTTAAGCCGGTTGCCCTGCTCGGCGGGGGCTAAATCCTGCAAAATGCCCGCGCGGATGCTGGCGTCGCTGACGACAATGCGGGATGCTTCTGTTTCCTTCAGGAGCTGCAAATATGTCAGAAGAGCCGGAACGAGCGTTTCCGCATCCAGATAGGAAATTGAATATTTTTGCACCAGCCCGTCCACTGTCAAACGCGAGACGGAATCGACGAACTCAGAGAATTCTTCTCTGGAAATAAAAGTGAGCCTTCCGGTTTGTTCAGAACCCTTCAGGGTTTTGGCGGCAAACCGGACATCCCCTCCCATCGCGATATAATGCGCGGCGTCCCGGAATTCTATTTCGCGTTTTATGTTAGCCACAAAACTGGAAATCTGGCGCTTCATGAGTCGAACCTGTTGTTCGTATTTAACTGCTCCGGCCGTTACGCCGGCGCGGAGGCGAATAGATCCCAAAGAGAATGTGCCTGAGTGCACCAGCTCGCCTCCGCTGAGAAGAGCCACATCCGTGCTCCCTCCCCCCACTTCGACCAGAACGCTCTTGGCTTTGCCGAGCTCGGCTTCTCCGCGTAGTGAATCCAGGACGGCTGAAAGGGTAA
>JAHFUH010000074.1 GCA_023265215.1 Acidobacteriota bacterium | reverse complement strand
TTTCCGAAATCAAAGTGGTCCGTTTCGGAAGGTTTGCAGATCACCGGGGATTCTTTACAGAGCATTTCAGGAAAAGCGATTTTGAAAATCTGGACTTCATGAGAGGAATTGAATTCCTGCAATGCAATGAAAGCTATTCAAAACCGGGAACCATCCGCGGGTTGCACTTCCAATGGAATCCTTGCATGGGAAAGCTTGTCCGAACCCTGGGCGGGCATATGACGGACTTTGCACTGGACATTCGAAAGGGTGCTCCCACTTTTGGCAAGATTATCGGCTACGACATGCCTGCGGACCTGAAAGAGGATTTCGGGGAATGGATCTGGATACCGCCCGGTTTTGCGCACGGTTTTTTTTCCAAGCAAAACTCTCATATTGAATATTTCTGCTCGGGCGAATACAGCCCCGGGTGCGAGGCCGGAATTTCTCCGCTGGCGACGGACATAGACTGGTCCTTGTGCGATCCGATCTTAAAAAAAGAAGTGGACGCTGTTATCGCCGGAAATATTTTAATTACGGAAAAGGACCGGAACGGCTATTCCCTCGAATCATGGAAGCGTAATCCCGATTCCAAACGGTTCATTTTTGCATGAATCCGTTCATTCAAAATGCAGCTTCATAAACGGCGCGATGGATTGGCGGGACATTCGCCAGGCACGGTATCGGACCATCTCGAATGTATACACAGGCCATGGCGAGCGAGCGAACAATCGCACTCGAAATCGCGCCGGTTCGGCTATCTGCAATTCATGCATTTCAAATTCAACCGGCCCATGCAAATCGACTTCCGAGAGATTTCGTGTCGTATTGAAAAGAGCGCTTCCCTGTGAGTCCAGCAATTCCAGCCCGACAGCACCTTTTTGAATGCCGTCGGTGGAAAAAACGGAACTTATGGTTTTTAAAGTGCCGGCCGGCATATCCAATGAAAACTCGATAAAATCCTGATCATGCAAGGAATCGGTCAATTCCAGCACATTCCCTGGACTGTGAAATCCTCGTTCTTCCATAAAGCGTTTGATGTCTTCGAAAGCCGGCGCAATGTCACGCCACAAATCGCTTTTGGCCGCAAACAACCGGATCATTTTGGAATGGCGCCTCTGACGGCGTATTCTGGCGAGCTCTCCAAGATTGATTCGCAGTTCCTGTGTAGAGAGAGCCGACAGGTTTAGCCCCGCGCTTACGGAGGTCTCCCGCATTTTGTAAAGATCTCTCAAACGGTTTTCAACCGTTGTCATGCCGACCGGCGGTGCGTTTTTTAGCATTTCAGCCAGTGCGCTGGCATTTGCGGTCCCCGGGAATTCCCTTTTGCAAAACTCAGAATTTCTCCGCAGGATCTCGTCCCACTTTGACGTGTTTTGCAATATTTCCTCCAGGGCGTGCGACCAGGATTTACGGCGGAGAGGATCCATAACCAGGATTGCATTTCTCTCCTCCCGGAGACTGTCATAAGGCGGATTCGCAGGGGCAAGGAGAATGGCATTCAGCAACCATGCGGAGGCGGTTGCATTGAGGGATTTGAATTCATTGTTGATCGAATCGCCGGCAGGGTGAATCAATATATGAGGGTGATGGTGCGAGAATTTCAATAGCGCCCTCTTCCAATCGACCTCAAAGGGTTGGTATGTGATTTGCAAATTCGGATTTCTGAATCGATTCACTTCACGGGACAGGTCCTCATCAGCACCGCCGGCGATAAAATGGACCGGCGTGCCTTTTAAAGCCAGAGCCGCGATTGCGGGAAGCACAGCATCTTTGAGATTGCCATGGCGATGTTTTCCGCCGATGAATGCTAGGGTGAGAATGTTTTCCCGTCCTGGCGGAGGCGGAGGATCGACGATGGGATCGAGCCCCGCAAAGGACGGCGGGAACAGAATCAGATTTGGGTGGATCAGGCGTTTCGCAAAAAAATCGCGCAATCCTGAAGTGCTCAGAAGTACTCCTGCGAAATTCTGCAGTTTTGTTTTCAGCGCGTAGATCCGGTGGTCCTCCTCTAGAAAGTTTTTGTCGCCGGATTGCAGAAGGGTGAAGTTGTCGTCGAGAAAGTAATAACATGGAATTCCGAGGACGAAGGCTGTATTGATCAAATACTCGAATGGGTCCAGGTGTCGCACTAGGATGAGACAGCTGGCGCGTCCGAGTTCGACCGCATTCATTTCGCTTCGATATTGAATGATCCGGACACGGGATCGGATCGTTTCGGGCAGATAATCGAAGTAAATCATGGTTGATGCGTCGTTGGTCAAACTGGCCACCAGGATCTGCCCATCCGGGCAATCGGCGAGCGGCGGGATTCCAAGCCAGGGGCGGCTTTGCAAATGGTTTTGCGACAGATCGAGGCAAGTGATCCGGGTGTTCCGGGAATGGTTTTTTTCGGCCTCAAAAATCTCGCAATCGCAAAATGATTCCGGGCGCAGCCTGGCGTTGCGGCTGGTTCTCATCCATTCCTCGGCTGCCAAACTGTCCAGTGCGTAGGTTTTCCCCAGACTGTCTTTTGTCGCCGGGCCGGTTACTTCCCCTACCGGAACCCCAACATATTTCATCAGGTATTTTTCGCTTACCCTTCTCCACAGATCCCAATCGCATATGCGCGACACAACCACATGAGGGTCATAGAGCCCGATATCCTCGATCATGTGCCTGGGCATCAGGACAGAATTGTTGGAAATACAATTCCAGCTGCGTATGTTGTGAGCGGACAGGTCGCTGCCCAGGTTGGCCGACTGTTCCAGCGTGCTCCATTTTTCGATGATCCGCATCACGACGTGTCCATAGCAAAGATTTCCGGGATTTGCCCTGGCATGTTCCAGCAGCTTTGCTAATGCATCCGGGTAAAAGAAATCATCATCAAAAGCGAAGGCTAAATAGTCGGCGCGGGCTTTCAAGAATCCTTCATATTCCGAAATGGCGGGCAGCCCGATGTTTTTGGGGTGTATGAGGCAGCTGACGCGCCCATCCAGTTGCATGAATTCATCAATCTGTTGGGCCGTACCGTCGCTACTGGCATCGTCAATGATGATCAGTTCAAGGCTTTGAAGAGTCTGGGCCAGAATGGACTCAACCGCCCGACGAAACAATCCGCGCCTTGCTCGGCGATAGGTCGGCAGTAGAACGGACACATTCGGCGCAGGAGGCGTGTTGTAAAGAGAACCGGGGTGCCAGGCCGTATTCGGTATGACATCTTTGACCTTCACTATGCCCTCCGGCTTGGCACGAGCGCCAAGAAGTTCAATGATGCATAGATTATATTATTTACATTTGGCATGCTGCGCCAAACGTGATAAAAATTTTCCGTGGAGTTGTTCGCGCAACGCAAAGTTTACTCTGTTTATGAAATAACCTCGGATATCAAACGCTCGTTGGACAAACTGGGCGTTATCTGGATCCAGGGGGAGATATCGAACTGCAAACTCCACTCTTCGGGGCATCTCTATTTCTCGCTCAAAGATGCTCGTGCGCAGATCAAGGCTGCGTGCTTCAGAAACAACAATCTGTATCTGAAATTTCGTCCCGAGGATGGAATGGAAGTTGTTGTGCGCGGCCGGCTGAGCGTTTATGAACCCAGAGGCGATTACCAGGTCATTGTCGAATATATGGAGCCTGTCGGCCTGGGGTCGCTTCAATTGGCCTTTGACCAATTGAAAGAGAAGCTGCGTAAAGAAGGGCTGTTCGCAGAGGAACACAAAGTTCCGCTGCCGCTGCTTCCAAGGAAAGTGGGAATCGTGACATCCCCGACAGGCGCTGCCATCCGGGACATGCTGAGAATTCTCAAGCGGCGCAATGCATCGCTGAATGTGCTCCTTTATCCGGCTAAAGTTCAGGGGGCGGGCGCAGCCGAAGAAATCGCGGCGGGGATCCGCTATTTCAACAAACGGCCGGATATTGACGTCATCATCATAGGCCGCGGCGGCGGATCGATAGAGGACCTTTGGGCTTTCAATGAAGAGGTTCTGGCGCTGGCTATCCATCGATCCGAAATCCCCCTGATTTCAGCAGTCGGGCACGAAGTGGATTTCACGATTTCGGATTTTGTGGCGGATCTGCGCGCCCCGACCCCATCGGCTGCCGCCGAGATGGTGTCCGGCGCGCGCGAGGATTTGCGCATCACCGTAAATTCATTGAAAGGCCGCCTGTGCCAGGCCGTGCGAAGGGGAATTGAAAGGCGCCGCTTGAATCTCGAGCGGTTGGCACACAACAGGGCGTTCACGCTTACGCCAAATCGAATTCGCGATCTTCAGCAGCGCTTTGATGAATCAGCTCTCAGGATGGTACAGGCGATCAAGCGATTTGGTGCGGATCTCCGGCATCGGGAACGGATGCTGGACACGCGTTTAAGAAAACTGGATCTTCGCCGCCTGATTGTTCACAGGCGTGAGATTCTGGCGCACAACCGCCAGGGGCTGATTTCAGGGATCAAGGTTCAACTGCAGTGCAAGCGTTCCCGTTTCGAGCTTGGCGTCGGAAAGATCGACGCCCTCAGCCCGTTGGCGATTCTAAAGCGCGGTTTCGCTGTCTGCAGGGATTCAAAGGGTGCTATTGTCAAGAACGCAGCCGATGTCTCATCCGGAGAAATGGTGCAAGTGACTCTTGCTTCGGGCGAATTGAATTGCCGTGTGGAAAACACGAAATCGTCAATCGTAAATCGTAAATGAGTAGTGGGGTGCCGCAATGGAACTAAAAGTCAGAGATTTCGAGTCTGCATTGAAGTCTCTCGAGGATATTGTCGTTCAACTGGAGACCGGCGATTTGGCGCTCGATCGAGCATTGGAGCTGTTTGAAGAAGGGATAAAGATCAGCCGTTTCTGCAATTCAAAGCTGGAAGAAGCGGAACGAAAAGTGGAAATCCTCGTCAAGACAGCAGATGGAAGTTTGAAGGAAACTCCATTTTCAGAAGAACCGGAAGGCTCAGAAGCCTGATTTCGAGTCTTGGAGCCTTTGCGTCTTTGCGCTATAACTCCAGACCTCAAGAGCTCAAAGCCTCAAATTTATGGACATAAAATCGTATCTTGCGGAATCGAAGAAACTGATTGATGGCTGCCTGGAGAGGCTCCTTCCACCAGAGGACGAAGCGCCCGCGACCATTCACAAAGCGATGCGCTATTCTGTTTTTGCCGGCGGAAAGCGAGTGAGGCCCATACTGGTGCTGGCCTCCGGAGAAAGTATGGGCGGCGACAGGGAAGCTCTGCTTCATCTCGGGGCGGCCGTCGAGATGATGCACACTTATTCCCTTATTCATGACGACCTGCCGGCTTTGGACAATGATGATTTAAGGCGCGGCAATCCAACATGCCATAAGGTTTTTGGCGAAGCGATGGCCATTCTAGCCGGCGACTCGCTTATGACGCGCTGCTATCAGGTATTGGCCGAATTGCCCAAGATTCAGGACTCTGTGAAGGTCCGGATAGTGTCGGAAATCGCTGCTGCAACGGGCACGATCAACGGAATGATCGGCGGGCAGGTGGTAGACCTTGAATCCGAAGGGATGCCGATCAATTCAGAAATCCTGGAATATATCCACCACTCGAAAACCGGGGCCCTTTTGACAGCTTGCGTGCGTTGCGGCGCTCTGGCTGCCGGAGCCAATCCTGAGGAACTGCAAAGACTGAGCGATTTTGGCAGCAAAATCGGGCTGGTCTTTCAAATCGTGGACGATATCTTGGATATCACGTCCAGCAGTGAAATGCTGGGAAAAACCGCCGGCAAGGATGAGAAAGTTAAAAAGGCGACATATCCGGCTCTTTATGGGATAGAAGCATCGCGGAAAATGGCGTTGGATTTGGCAAGTTCCGCTTTGAAGAGCATTGATAATTTCGGGGAGGGGGCGAACGCCCTCCGGAGTCTTGCTCAATTTATCGTCAGCAGGACCGCTTGAAGTGAAAAGACGCATCGATCAATTGCTGGTAGAGCGCGGATTGGCGGAAAGCAGGCAAAAAGCGCAGGCGCTGCTATTGGCGGGCAGCATCCTGGTCGGACAGCAAAAGATTGAAAAAGCGGGCCATTTGGTGGATTCTGAAGCCGAGATTCGCATGCTTCGCCAACTCCCGTTCGCCAGCCGGGCGGGTGCAAAACTGCAGTCGGCTCTAGAATATTTTCGCATATCGGTCGAGGATCGCGTGTGCGCCGACCTGGGAGCTTCCACCGGCGGATTCACGGATTGCCTTCTGCAGAACGGCGCGCGCGAAGTTCACGCATTTGATGTGGGGAAGGGGCAACTGGCCTGGAAATTGAGATCCGATCCCCGGGTAGTGGTTCGCGACAAGTGCAACGTCCGCAATCTCACCGCCGCGGATCTCCCGCAAAATCTGACTTTTGTTTCCGTGGATCTTTCTTTTATATCGGTTACCAAGGTATTGCCCTCCCTGAAGGAATCTTTCATTCTTAAGAGCGAGAACTGTCTGGACGTTGTTATTTTGGTCAAGCCCCAATTCGAAGTTGGGAAAGGGGAGGTAGGAAAGGGAGGAATCGTGCGCGATCCCGGCAAACGCGCCGAAGCATTGGCGAGCGTCGAGGAATTTGCTTCCCAGGCAGGATATAAAGTGATCGGTGCTATGCTATCTCCGTTGCCGGGGACAAAGGGAAACTGGGAGTTTTTGTTGTATCTTCAAGCCCTGAAGGGTCTAATATCCTTATCATGAACTCCTGTATAAAAAGAGTCGGAATAATTTTGAAATGGCAGGATGCGCGGGTCCAAAGCATTGTGGACGATATCATCCCCTGGTTGCGATCCCGCGAGGTTGAAGTATTTCTGGATCAGTCATCGGTGGAGCACTGCCCGGATACCACCTGCATCGCGCCGCCCGAAGAGCTTGTCAAGCGAGTCGATGTTGTCAGCGTTTTCGGCGGCGACGGCACGCTCCTTTACGCTGCGCGCCTCATTGGGACAAGCGGCGTTCCTATCCTGGGAATAAACCTCGGCTCCCTTGGATTCCTGACAGAAGTGAAGCTCAACAAAATGCATGATGCTTTCGATGTCCTGCTTTCGGGCCAATATCAATTGGAAGAACGGGTTCTGCTGGAAGTGGAGGTTCTGAGGGAAGGGCGTATTGTCGGGCAATATCTGGCGCTCAATGACGCGGTTATCAACAAGAATGCATTGGCTCGAATTATCGAACTCGAGGTCAGCGTCAATTCTCAGCCGGTTCTTCTCACGCGGGCTGATGGGTTGATCGTTTCAACACCCACCGGCTCCACGGCCTATTCTCTTGCAGCCGGCGGACCAATCCTGTATCCGATTCTGGAAGCCTTCATTGTTGCCCCGATTTGCACTCACACTCTTACCAACCGCCCCCTGGTAATTCCCGACCGCTTTACTGTAGGAATCTGCCTACGCCGCGGCTCGGATGTTATGCTGACAGTTGATGGCCAGGTCGGAATGCCGCTGCAGCAGCAGGATTGCCTGAGGATTCGCCGGGCTCAATCGACTCTGCGGCTGGTACTGCCGTTCGGGAACAATTTTTTTGAGCTGCTACGGGAGAAGTTGCGTTGGGGGTAAACAAGCTGTCAGCACGTGCTCTTCGGTTTTCAGAAATCTGAGAAAATGAAATCAATTGAACTCAAGAGGAAGGTCCGGTGGGCAGATGTGGATGCCGCCGGCAGAATCTATTACGCCAGAATTTTCGATTATGCCGGAGAAGGGGAGTGGGAACTGTTGCACAGCATCGGCATTTCGCGAAAAGAGCTGGCGAAAACCTATGATTTCCCGCGCGTTCACGCGGAATGCCATTTCAAGAAAATGCTCGATTTGGGCGCGCGTTTCACGATCCGCTTCTGGCCGGGAAAGTTGGGGCGCACTTCGATTCGATACAATTTCGAGATAGCCCTCGATGAAGAACCGAAGGAAGTGGCAGCCGAAGGGAGCGTAACTGTTGTGATTCTGCGCAACGGAAAACCCGCCGAAATCCCTTCTGAAATCCGCTCCAGACTGGAGTCTTAGACGAATTAAAAGCCGAACGCGGAATACCCAGAAGAACGCGGAATCAAATATAATCGTCCGCGTTTTTCAGTGTACTCCGCTTATTCAGCACCAATTCCTCAAGGATCAATAATGAATAGAGCTGCTATTCTGACTGCTGTTTTAGCCGCGATTACGCTGCCTCTGTCGGCGGAGGAATTGAAACCTGAAACGGCTCAAGCCTGGGATCAATACATGAAATGGGCGGATGCCAAGGTCCAGCGGGAGATCTCCAGTCCCGATAAATTCCTGCTGCAGAGCCGGCTTTCGCCGGCAGAACAGACAGCCGTGCACCGTCAACTCGAATCCGGAGGAATTGTCGTACGCGAAATGAAAAACGTGGTTCCCCAAGATACTCGTTTCAAAATTACGGATGGCGAGATTCACCATTGGTGGGGAACAATCCTGCTGCGCGGCGTGGAAATGTCCCAGCTCATGGCTTTCCTTAAGGATTACGATCATCATGCCGGCAAGTTCGCCGATGTGGAGCGATCCCGCCTGATTTCGAAAAATGGGGATCACTACCAGATATATTTCAGGCTTCGTCGCTCCAAGGCATTTGTCACGGCCGTCTACAATACCGAGCAGGAGTGTCAATATACCGGCTATGGTTCCAATCGGGTTTTTAGTCGCAGTATCGCAAACAGAATTGCGGAAGTGGAAGACTCTGGAAAATCATCCGAGCGCGAAAAAACGCCCGGGAATGACAGAGGTTTTCTTTGGAGACTGGTCAGCTGGTGGCGCTTTGAGCAGAACGGGAAGGATATTATTGTGGAGCTTGAATCCGCCAGCTTGAGCCGCGACATCCCGTGGGGAGTCAAAGCTATCCCCTTGCTCAGCGGTTATATACGCTCAACACCGCGAGAATCGCTTGAATCCGTCTTGACCAGCATCCGGAAGTACATGCACTAGTGTCAGTGGTCGTCGCTGAAGGCTGATTGCTGGCGGCTGAAAGCTGAGAACTCCTGTGTCAGATCAATGCCGGACTTTCTGCAAAGCGCATTGAAAGCCGCGACCGGCAACCCAACCACATTGAAAAAGCAGCCGTCAATTTTGTCGATGAATATAGATGCGCGACCTTGAGCGCCGTAGGCTCCGGCTTTGTCGCGGTACTCTCCGGATTTGAGATACCATTCAATTTCCGCGGGAGAGAGTCGACGAAAATGGACCCGCGTCCGGCTGAAGGAGTTGCGGGTGCTGTGCCGCGCAATATCCAACAGGCAGATGCCCGAAATTACTTCGTGCCAACGGCCGCTCAAGATGTTGAGCATCCGTCCGGCGTCCCCTTTGTCGGATGGCTTTCCAAGAATATTATTCCCACAAACGACAATCGTGTCGGCGGCGAGGACGATTCCGGATTTGTGCCTCCTGGCTGTTTCTTCCGCTTTCAGCCTTGCGACCCGAATCGCAAACTCGGACATCTTTTCACCGGGATTGCGATTCGGCTCCGGCACTTCGCTAGGGTCGACAATAAAGCGCATCCCCAGCTGGCCAAGTATCATTTTGCGACGCGGGGAAGCAGAAGCCAGAATCCAATTTAGTTTGATAGATGTTTTAAACTGCGAATTATCCATTTTAT
The DNA here is from genome assembly GCA_023265215.1 of Acidobacteriota bacterium. Classification (GTDB taxonomy): domain Bacteria; phylum Acidobacteriota; class UBA6911; order UBA6911; family UBA6911; genus UBA6911. Next base: position 4,348 of record JAHFUH010000074.1, on the reverse strand, counting down.
CGGGGTCGGAGTCGGGGTCATCTTTTGAGGGTTTCGGCCCCGACTCCGACCCCGACCCCGAACATTGCAATAGACTTTTCTATATTAAAATTGATATTTCAAAGCCACCTGCAACGATCTGGGAGTTCCTACCGTCGAAGAGATGACTCCAAAATTGGGGTCTTGAATATTTGTATCCGGCAAACCCCAGCGCACTTTATTGAAGAGGTTGTACGCCTCCACGCGGAACTGCAGGCTTTGATGTTCGCGAATGAGGAAATTTTTAAACAAAGAAAGATCCGTGTTAGAAAAGGACGGTCCGGTAAATGAATTCCGCCCCGATGTTCCTGTAGAACCGGCTGCCGGCATCGTAAATGCAGCGACCTGGTCTGTATTAAACCAGTAATCAACTCCCTGAAGGTTGAACTGATTTCCCACATTGCGGTCGCCGCTATAGTCCGCCAGGCTATTTATGCCGGCATAGGCTGTCTGGCTCCCGGAGGAAATGCTGAAGCGCTGGCCGCTTTCCCAAAGGTAGAGGACGCCAAAACTCCAGTTTCCTATCAATGCATCGAGCCATTTGGGAGCATCGGAATCCTTATGCACGCTTCTTCCCACGGGAATCCTGTAGTCCCAGGCGAAATTCAGTACATGCTTTCGATCGAAATCGCTGGGCGCCTTGTTGTTTTGGGGCAGGGAACTGTCATACGGGAGCGCGAGCGCTCCCCCGTCCGACGACATCGTGTCCAGAGACTTGCTCCAGGTATAGTTCGCGCGCACATGATAGGAAACACCGCTCGCCCGCATTCCGGCCTGAAGCGAGTTGTACCAGGAATTCGCCGTGCTCGACCCAACGATAAAATTGTTGAATTGAGGAAAGTTTCTAATATAAAAATCCGATATTCCCGCGGATGCATAATTGGCGTAATAGCCGCGATCCATTATGTCGGCCACCGTACCGACCAGGTTTGCGTCCACATTGGATCCGCCGACGGCATTCAGAGCGGCAAGCGGAGAACCGAACAGGCGGATGAATGGATTGGTTGCCGGAACTGAAGTTCCATTGTTGCGATAATCCTGGAGTTGGAGGAAAGCCTGCAGGAAGTTTCCCTGAGTCTTGGTCTGATTGAGATTCAAGTACTGGAGCAGCCGCCTCCCGCGCGAGCCCACATATCCGGCCTCAAAAACGGCCTTCCCCCACTTTTTTTCCAGCGTCAGATTGTACTGATCGATGCGGGGCGTGCGAAGGTTGGGATCAAAAACAGCCACGGAGGCTGAGCGCGTATTCAGCAACTGCAAGACGGGGGCGGCCGGCTGCGCAATCGCCGGAATGCCATCTCTCACACGGACATCGGTTCCAGTCAAGTTCGGATTCTTGGTGATGGTTTGTGAAAACCCATAACTGTTATTGTCGATGAAATTGGTGACGGCTCCGATTAAGCGGTCGTAATAGATCCCGTAGCTTCCTCGAAGCACAGTTCCTCCGGAGCCGAAAATATCCCAGGCAAAGCCTGCCCGCGGCGCAAAGTCCTTCAGGTTTTTGTTGCGCCAGTCTCCGGAAACGAATTTAAAATTGGAAATGTTTGCTGAACTGCTGATCTTAGCTGCCTGATCCAGTACCGACTGGAATCCGTTCTCTTCATGGGGAACAGTGCCAAACTCATAGCGCAGCCCAAGGTTCAGGGTTATGTTGGAGGTGATTCGCCAATCGTCTTGTATGAATGCGGAATATTCCTGGAAGGAAAACTCTCGTTTTTTCGGTATTCCGGCTGGCAAAACGGAGGTCAGGGATGAATTGTAGGTTTGGGTGACACTTTCAATCCTGCCGAGGAGATCGTTATAAAGCCTTTCGAAAGCCTGTCGGTCTTCGGTTGAAATGTTCAGCTGTTCCGAAGGGCCGATGTTCGCAGCCGGTTCATTGCCTGAGTTCAACCCAGAGGTCACATTGGGATAAACTCCGTTGTAATCAACGCTCCCTTGCCGGACATATTGGAAATCAACGCCGTATTTGAAAACATGCTTGCTTCTTGCCTGAGACATTGCGTCAGAGGCTTGAAATAGTTTTGATTTGTATGAACGGGGGAAAGATGAATCGAGAGGGTCCGACCATGTGCTGGAAAGAAGCATTGGGCCTGTCGACCTGGCAGGCCGGTTTAGATCGGTCTTAGGCTGAAGATAGCCCACGCGAAATTCATTAACCATTTGAGGGTTGATAACCCAATTTAATCCCGCGCTGAATCCCCAGAAATCATTTTTGATAATTCCAGAAGCCTCGTTTGGGAAATGGGCAAGCGCATCGTTGAAGATGTCTGTGCCTTTACTCCTGCTCCAATTCAAATTCAGAAAAAGCTGCTTATTCGGGTTTAAATTGTGATCGATACGGGCATTCACTCTTTCCTGATTCAAGTAGACGGGATCGTTGAACCGATAGCCCCAGGTATTTAGATGATCTCCTATCGGCGCAAAATTCGGATCAGGTAACTTTTTCAAAATATTGGCTACCGTTGGGTCTATCCCAAGGTGGCGAGGATCATTGGCAACGATGTCGTAAGAGAGGAGGGTGATCTTCGAGATATCGTCCGGGGAATACCAACGGAAGAGACCGGCTTTGGCCTCCGGTGTGAGGACGAGCCGGACTCTGGACAATGCCCGGTCGGTGCGATTACCTTCAAAATTGGCAAAAACAAGAGTCTTCTGCCCGAAGACAGGTCCTGAGAAGGTTCCTCCGAAAATATTTCTGGTATCTTTCGGGCGGAGGAGTCCGGAGGCATGGGTGAAATAATCGGTTGCGTCCAGTTTGCTGTTTTTGAAGTAATCGTAGAAATTTCCGGACCATGCCTGGGTGCCGGAACGGGGGACCAGCAAAAACTGCGCACCTCCCGACCGGCCATATTCGGCTTTGCCTCCGGAGGTGATAATTTGAACCTCGAAAATCGATTCAGGGCTGGTCGATACCAGTGAAGCGTCCATACTCGGGTTTAGCGGATCCGTTATGGCTATTCCATCCATGACGGCACTGTTCATTGCTATCCGCGTTCCATTCACTGTTGAGGTGCCAGGGTCTCCTGCTTGCACTTGTACTCCCGGCTGATTGATGATCTGGGAGAGCGGGTTGCGGTCCTCAAGAGGCAGGGCCTCAAACTCGCGCTTTGAAAGTGCGGTAGAGGTTTCGGAGTCATTGAACCTGGGACGCTCCTGATTGTTAGCTTCGACATTTACCGCCGCCGCTTCAATAGTAAAGATTTCCTCGACGACTCCGGGCTTTATAAGTGCAATACCATGGTGAACGACATCCTTGAATCCCGTTGCCTTTACGGTGACTGTATAAGTCCCGGGTTGCAGCGCGAGAAACGTGTAATCGCCTTCCGAATTACTGGAGACCTCCGTCGTAATGCCTCTTTCTTCTTCGACGGCGGTAAGGGTTGCGCCGGAAAGCGGATTGCCGGCCGGGTCCCAGACCGTTCCCTCCAATCGTATGGATGCTGTCTGTGCTTCCAGTGCAATGGAAAAAAATAATGTAAGTAGAATGGCGGATATTAATCCAACAGCACAATTAGAGATGAATCGAGTCACTCCACACCTCCCTGTTCTGATTTATGACTCGCAAACGATCAAGCTCGTCTCCAGGCGATCCTGACACGAGATTCGCGGTTCATTGTTACACTATCCGAAGCCTTTTGTCGATAGCGGCCAAAGCCGATACAAAGGCAAAATGGCAATCTCTTCAATTATGTTCATATCAAAGTGTTCCCCGTTTCCTGTTTCCTGTTTTCGGTTGATAACCTGAACGGGAGACAATGAACATTGGAATGGGAAATCCGGCTGCCGGTTTTTTATTTACGTTAATAGGAGCCGTATGGTGGCAAATAATTAAGGCACTCCCTTTTTCATTGACAAACCTGAACGGGAAACTGCAAATCCCCTAAAAAAAATTGCCCAAGCCTGGCCGGGCATTCGTATATAATGAGCACGGTTTTCAAAAAAGCAACGGAGGGATATCGGCCAAGCCGTGTAATTTGTGAACCATGGTTTGTGCCGGATCATCAGTAGCATTGAGGTGCGGATTGCAAAGGCAGAAGCGGTTTTCCTCCCTTTGCAAATGCTCGTGTGCATTTCAGTGGCATGGCGCCGCAGCCCTCCTAGGACATAGATTCAGGATTTTCTTCACCGCTGCAGCGGTGCTTCGCCAGGAGAATTATATGCGTTTTAGGTCGGTGCTTTTGTTTTTGGGTCTGGTCATTCTTTTGTGGGTTCCTCCTGCCTCCGCTCAGAAGAAAATTTTTGCCACAGTCAGTCCTAATGCTGCGGCCTTAAACAGTTCCGTTGATATTTATGACCCTGCAACCGGCAAGATAACGGCCGCAGGCAC
>JAHFUH010000500.1 GCA_023265215.1 Acidobacteriota bacterium | reverse complement strand
AACTGCTGGACGCAATTGCCGATCTGCTCCCCTCACCAGCAGTTGTGGGCAAAACCAAAGGAATAGATCCAAAAACCAACCAGGAAGTTGAGCGCGCCATCTCCAGCAAGGAGCCTTACGCCGCTTATGTTTTCAAAACGATCGCGGATCCTTTCGCCGGCCGCATCAACCTTATCAAGCTGTTTTCCGGCGTTATGCGCTCGGATAGCACTTATAACAACCAGACCAAGGGAAAAACCGAAAAATTCGGTCCCCTCCAAATTCCGCAGGGTAAAACGATGGTTCCGGTTGGAGAGGTATACGCCGGGGACTTTTTCGCTGTTACAAAGTTGAGAGAAACAACCACCGGCGATACCTTGTGCGATCCCTCGCACGCTATTGTATTCTCAAACGTGGATATTCCCGAACCCTCGATAACCTTCGCCATTGAGCCCAAGAGCCGCGGAGACGAAGACAAGATAAGCAATGCGCTTGCCCGTATCACCGAAGAGGACCCAGCCATCAAGTACACCCGCGACGCCCAGACCAAACAGCTTCTTCTTTCCGGCTCGGGGCAGCTGCATGTCGAAGTTACCGTCTCAAAACTGCGGAAACGCTATGGCGTTGAAGTGATCCTCAAAACGCCCAAAATTCCCTATCGAGAGACTATTCGAGGCAAAGCCGACGTTCAGGGGCGCCATAAGAAACAGACCGGCGGCCACGGGCAATTCGGAGATTGCTGGATCAAACTTGAGCCTCTTCCTCGAGGCGGCAAATTTGAATTCGTCAATGAAGTATTCGGCGGATCCATTCCGCGCAACTTCATCCCAGCCGTAGAAAAAGGGATTGTGGACTCCGCTGCGAGAGGATTTCTAGCCGGCTATCCTGTGGTGGATTTCCGAGTAATTCTTTACGACGGAAGTTATCACCCGGTCGATTCTTCGGAAATGGCATTCAAGATTGCCGGAAGCCTTGCTTTCAAAAAGGCCATGGAAGGAGCAAATCCCGTGCTACTGGAACCTATTATGGATGTTGAAATATATGCTCCTCAGGAATATGCAGGAGCTCTTACCGGAGATCTTACCAGCCGGCGAGGCAGGCTCCAAGGCATGGATATGAAGAGAGACATTCAGATCATCAAAGCTCAGGTGCCTATGGCAGAAATGGTTTCCTATTCCCCTGTGCTTACCTCGGTTACAGGTGGTAGAGGCAGTTATCACATGGAGTATTCCCATTACGATGAGGTTCCTGCCCACATAGCACAGAAGATTATAGAAGAGGCAAATAAAGACAGGAATCAGGAGGAAGAATAGCCCCCAATGCATCCTAAGATCCTCGATTTGGGTCCCATTACGGTTCACACATACGGGCTGCTGCTCGCGTTGGCATTTATCTGCGGGATATGGGTAACCAGCCGCAACGCCAGAAAGCAGGGCATCGAGCCCGATTTGGTTTGGAATCTGGGGCTTGTGATTATTTTCGCAGCACTCGTGGGCGCCAAATTGATCCTGTTTTTATCGGATTACCGCTACTACTCGGATAACCCTCGGGAAATTTTTGCACTTTCGACGCTTCGTTCTTCCGGAGCCTATTACGGAGGACTTTTTCTTGCCCTGGCAGCGGCAATCTGGTTCGTTAAGAAAAAGAAACTCCCTTTTTGGACCGTGGCCGATTTGGCTACGCCTGGGATTGCAATTGGACAGGCAATTGGGCGGATGGGTTGCCTGTCAGCCGGCTGCTGTTATGGGAAGCCCACTCATATGCCATGGTCAATCACTTTCACCGATAGATACGCATATGAAAATGTCGGAGTCCCCCTTAATATTCCACTCCATCCGACTCAAATCTATGAATCCATTGGAGCCTTCTGCCTGTTTTGGTTCCTCATGCAGCGTTTTTCAAAAAAACATGCTGCAGGACGGATTCTGCTGGAATATATCACCCTATATTCTTTGATAAGATTTGTCGTCGAATTTTTCCGAGATGACGACCGTGGTTTTGTGCTTTACGGGCTTCTTTCGACTTCACAATTGATTGCCGTTCTTGCCATCCTGGGGTCGGCTGCCTCTTACTATTTTCTGATTCGCCGACCCGCGGAAGTTCCGCAAAATTGAGCGATAGAACCGATTTTTGGATCGTGCCGCCAGACGCCGCCCGGCGCCGTTTGGACCATTTTCTTGCCGGTCAGATTTCCGGTGAAAGCCGTTCCCAGATACAGAATTGGATTCGTAAGGGCTATGTCCTGATCAATGGGAAGACGGCCAAAACCGGATACTTGCTGAAAATCAACGATCGGATCGAGCTGAAAGCGCCGCTAACGCAGCCGAATGAGCCGCGTCCTGAAAACATTCCACTGGAGGTTCTTTATGAAGATCCGGATTTGCTTGTCATTAACAAGCCTTCAGGTCTTGTCTGCCATTCAGGTGCAGGCGTAAAATCAGGAACGCTTGTCAATGCACTCTTGCACAGATTGGGTCCGATACAAACAGGAGATCCTCAGAGGCCCGGCATTGTCCACCGGCTGGATAAATTAACAAGCGGCGTAATGCTTGTTGCCAAAAACACGACAGCCCACCGGCTTCTTTCCCAGCAGTTCAAGAATAGATTGGTGAAGAAAGAGTATCTTGCCATGGTACACGGCAAGCCGGCCCCGACAACAGGAACAGTCGATATGCCGTTGGGCAGAGACCCCATAGACCGGAAGAAAATCTCGACCAGAGCACACAGGAAAAGATCGGCGGTGACACACTATTCACTTGTGGAAAATTATGGCCCGATATCATTGCTGAAAGTCCGGATTGAAACCGGCCGCACTCATCAGATTCGAGTTCATCTGGCCCATAAAAATCATCCGGTTGTCGGGGATTCCCTTTATGGTGGGAACCGGATTCAAAATCTCCCTACAAACCTGTCGGCGGCTGCGAAACAAATGAAACGGCCTTTTCTGCACTCGCATCTCCTGAGCTTTCAACACCCACGAACGGGCGAAATGCTTTCGTTCGGCGCTCCTCTTCCGCCGGAGTTGGAGCGATTTCAGGAAATCGCACGAAACTGCCAATAATTGGCATCGCTTGGTTTCTCCTTTCAAATCAGGCCAGGCGCGATTGCGAGGGCGAAAGCAGGGAGCGCATCCCTTGGTGCGAAACAACCCCTTCGGGCTTGCGAGCCGCAGCCCGAAGGGGCACGGCAGCGGGCATTTGCTGCGATGCTGCTCCTTGACGATGACACCACACAGCCTGCATCGCGGCGCACAGCGCTCGCGCCAAAGTGTAAACGTCATTCACTGGCAGACCCTTCGCTTGACTCAATATTGTTCACGAATCTATAATTCGCTGAATTTGCGAAACTTTTTTTGAAGGAATCAAATGCCACTCAGATCTCTTCGATATTGTCTGCTCATTGCACTGCTTTCTTTTTTGGTTGCCACCCAAACCGGCAATTTGCCGGGCCAGGCGCAGACGCCCAAAACACCGGCGGATTCGCAGACCCAGCCAAAAACAGACGACCTGACTTTTGGTGTGAGCGTCAACCTTGTGAATGTTCTGTGCTCTGTTTTCGACAAGAACACCAATTCATTCGTAACAAATCTCACGCGCGAAGATTTTAAACTCTACGAAAACAACAAGGCGCAGGAAATCCGCAATTTTTCCCGCGAGACAAACCTGCCTATTACAATCGCCATGCTGGTAGACACTAGCAAAAGCGTGGCTCCCAAACTGAGGTTCGAACAGGAAGCCGCGATTAGTTTTTTTCAAAGCATCCTCAGGGAAAAGGACCGCGCGCTGCTTGTGCAATTCGATTCCGGTGTTAATCTACTGCAGGATTTTACCAATGACCCTAATAAACTGGCCAAGCAGATTATGAATTTGAGGGCTGCGGGCGGGACGGCCCTTTACGATGCCATCTATCGGGTCTGTGATGAAAAAATGATTCGGGAACCAGGGCGTAAAGCCATAGTCATCCTGTCGGATGGAGATGACGAATCGAGTTCTGTTAACCTCGCGCAGGCAACAGAAATGGCAATTCGAGCGGAAACAATTATTTTTGCAATCAGTGTCAGCAAAGGAGGTTTCTTCGGAGTCGGCGGCGAAGATAGAGAGGGAGACTCTGTTCTAAAAGAATTGGCGCAGGAAACAGGCGGAAGAATCTTCTTCCCTTTCCATGTGGATGAACTGGACGATAATTTCAGGCAAATAAATCAGGAATTAAGAAGCCAATATAATATCGGCTACCTTTCAACCAATCCAGCGCGGGATGGAAGCTATAGGAAGCTGGAGATCAAAGTACCGGAAAGGGGATTGAAGCTGAATTATCGTAGAGGATATTACGCGCCTGCCGGGTAGTTCGTCCTTGCCTGTCGAAAATATTCAGGCCACCTGATTTTCCCGTCGCGATTCCAAAAGATTCCGGACCGTTCCAAGTTGCTCCGGTCTTTTTACTTCATTTTCGATAACAGTTTC
>JAHFUH010000499.1 GCA_023265215.1 Acidobacteriota bacterium | reverse complement strand
GCCTCAAGTAATTCAGAGAGGAGTCAGCATGCACTTCCGATACGCGGTTTTTATTCTGTCAATTACCTTCATGGCCACTCTCATGGCCCAGCAGCCTCAACCTGGCTCTCCATTCAGCAATCTGCCGCGAGATTCTCAAGGACGCATTCTGCCGCGAGAGATACCTCGAGAGACGATCACAGCTACCCTGAATGGCAAAGCGGTTTCGATCAACTATGGTCGGCCCTCTCTCGAAGGCCGAACAGTGGAAGATCTTTTGAAGAAACTGCCCCAAGACCGCATGTGGCGGATCGGCGGAAATCAGGTGACTTCGCTGACGGCGGAAGCGGACCTTGATGTGGGAGGACAAAACGTTCCCGCGGGCAAATACAGCATCTACGTTTATGCTCCCGAATCAGGCGATTGGCAGCTGGCCCTCAACAAGGACCCGGGCATCGAGCTGGGCAAGCTCTTGCCCATCGTCTCGCCAGAGGTTGCGCGCGAATTGTGGCCGCGTCTGGACGGGTACGACAAGAACATCAAAGGCTCTGAAGTTGCACGAGTCGTTATGAAACCGGGCAGCATCGGAAAGCCCACCGACATATTTACCATGAGGCTCGCACCATCCTCGCGCGGCTTGCTTTTGACGATGTCCTGGGGTGATCGCAGCTGGACGACCGAACTCGACGCGACAAGGTAATGCCATAAGGCTCATTGTCCGGCGCTACCGATATTTCTGGTTGCTTTACCCCCAGGTGCGCTGGCGGATATCTTTGGGCGGCGCCGAATTCTGCTGATCAGTAATTTCTGGATTTTTGCAGCAGTGACGACACTCACAGTTTTCACCCTGATGGGGTGGATGTTCCCCACTCTCCTTCCTGCACTCACATTTGCGGTGGGTCTGGGAAGGGCGCTGCAAGGATCGGCCTTTCAGGCTGTCGTCACCCAACTGGTCCCCCTGTCAGACCATCGGGTTCTTGCGCCGGAGTCGCCGGCCAGTGTTTTTGCATGATGCATTATAAATAGAATTCGTTTCTAGCAAATTCCGCCGCTTCGTTATTGCATCCTCTTAATCATTTAACTGAACTGGCTGGATTTCCGAAATCAACTGGCGATCATGGTGTCCTGTATCCTATATTCTGCATCCTGGACAGGTGTTATAGTTGTCCCTCGTAAATGAAAAGGAGGACACATAGGTACACGAGGACGTGAAATTGTTGGAATGGATGTCGACGAACTTATCCGGCTCTTGAATGGAGCCTGTGCCAGCGAATGGCTTGCCTATTACCAATACTGGCTCGGGGCGAAAGTAATCAAAGGCCCAATGAAGGACGCGATTGCAGCTGAGCTCAACCTTCACGCTACGGAAGAGTTGGCCCACGCAACATTGCTGGCAACGCGCATCGTGCAACTCGGCGGCACGCCTCCAACAAATCCGCAGCAGTGGTTCTGTTTGAGCCCATCTGCGTACGATGCACCTGACGATTCGTATGTATCGGTGCTGCTGGCTCAGAATATTGCAGGTGAGCAATGCGCGATTTCGGCTTACAAGAATCTGATGGACGTCACAAAAGATAAGGATATGGGGACCTATAACATGGCACTGACGATCCTGGAGCAGGAGGTCGAGCACGAAGAGAATTTGCAGAGCCTACAGGAGGATCTGGAGCTCATGGTCGGTCGAGGCATGAGCGCGAAACCAAGCGGCGCATCAGGACGTTGAAGAAGTCATAATTCACGAAGGGACGCTGCAAGGCAGCTCCACATCCCTTCATTAGACAACGAATGACGGACAATTCCGGAATGAGTTTAGGGCTCACGCAATAATAACTTCACATTCTGCGGCCGACTCTCAGGCTTGACCATAGGCATTAAATTGCAAAAGGATCTTGCAATTCTGCGAGTCGGCCGCCCTTCGGGGCGCGGCGGCGGGCGGGCATCTGCTGCGTTGCCGCTCCTCGGCGATGAACCACATCGCCTGCGTCGCGGCGCCTTGCATCTGCCCACCCGGCGCTCGCGCCAGAATGTGAACTTATTTTTGCGCGAACCCTTAGCCTGTCCGATATTCGCGATCTGAGGATCGCAAAATCGAAACTGGAGCACACTGGACTAACTGCCAGCGCCTTGGCAGCGCGATTAATCTCAATATCCACTGATATCGGCCTGCAAGTATGATGCAGGCCAAAAAGAAAGAATGAAGGACGGGGATTCACGTGACACGAAAAGATGAATTGGAACAACTGCTTCGGCAACTCTTCACCGGTCAATTGCTGGCCGTCCTGGGAACGCAGAGTCAGAGCGGGCCATATGGGAATCTGGTAGCGTTCTTTGCCACAGATGATCTGAAGCACCTCTTGTTTGCTACGACACGATCCACCCGCAAGTATGAAAACCTTATAAAAATACCGAAGGCTGCGCTGGTGATCGATAATCGATCCAATAAGGAGGCGGATTTTCACGAAGCAATTGCAGTCACAGCCATTGGCAAGGTCAAAGAAGTCGGCGGTCTCGAAGAAGAACAGCTCAAGGCTCTATACCTTGCGAAGCATCCGGGCCTGCTTGATTTTGTTCTATCTCCCACTTGCGCCCTTCTTAAGATTGAAGTCGGGACCTATTACATTGTCAGGCAATTCCAGCAGGTAACGGAGCTGCATATTACACCATGATTTAGGTACTCCCGGTTGATCGTATTCAGGAACAGCATCGAACGATAATGGGAGGCAAGGCTTACATGCTCTCGCGGCTGATTGCTGATTGGCATCAATATTCCCAAGGCAATCTGCGTCAGCGCTGATGTCTAACTGAGAAATGTAACGGCTACGGGACTACGGGAAAGAACCGCCCTCCATTTTCCGCCGCGGCACCGGATCGTGACGCAAACGAACAGGTGTAATTCTGAAGCGGCAATAGCTTGTGCCGATCCTAGGAGCCTGTCCGAGAATTAGGAGGTATCGCGTTCCGAGCGCCGCAGGGGCAGATGCAAGGCGGCGCGACGCAGGCGATGTCGGTGTACATCGTCGAGGAGGGCCAACGCCGCAGATGCCCCTGCGCCGCCGGAACCCAAAGGGCGCATAGGGGTTGTGAGGCAATATCTGCGTTGCTCGTCGTCAACGATGTGCCTCGACATCGCCTCCTCCTCGCGCCTTGATCTTGCCTCGCAAGCCCTATGCGCGCGATACCTCCTAATTCTCGGACAGGCTCCTAGGCTCCGTCCCCCCCAAGATGCTATGTTCTATCCACTTCACACATGATTGCGCAGCTGCAGCTCAATAGGGTGTGGATTGAGATAATATTGCTCTCGAAGATAGGGTTGATTGTATTTCCGGACGTAGTGATTAACGAGGGTGATGGGAACTACAAGAGGAACCAGCTCTTTTCGATAGTGGTCGATGATTTCCAGCAATTCAGCTTTCTCGCCCGCAGAGAGTTGATCTTTGAAGTACCCCGCCATGTGCATCAAGACGTTGGCATTCTTCTTCGGAGTCGCTCTGAGCTTTAGCGATTCCATAAGCAGCCTCTGATACTCTTCGAAGAGCTCTTTCAAGGGAGCTTGTTTGGCACCGGCGACGAGCCTTCCCATTTTCCGGTAGTGCTCCGTGCTGTGAGCGAGAATAAGGAGCTTGTGTTTCGTGTGAAATTCGACCAGTCTTCCCCGACTCTCATTCCCGGAAAGCTCCTCTCTCCAGCGAGCAAGAGCAAAAACACGTTCGATGAAATTCTCGCGGAGCCCTGGATCATGCAGACGTCCCTCCTCCTCGACAGGAAGGAGGGGGAAATGCTCCATGAAAATACGGGCAAACATCCCGATGCCTCGCCGGACTGCCATATTTTTTTCGTTGTAGACCTTGACTCGCTCCATACCGCTACTGGGAGAATCGCTCTTGAAGATAAATCCCAAAAGCCCTTCCATTTCCAATTCAACCGCGCGCTTTGCAGCCCAGCCGATCATCTGGTCGGTCTTATCAATTTTGGTTCGGGTGGTGACAAGCCGGGGACACTCTGGATTTCCCGCCAGATGCATCGACTCCCTGGGAACGGGCATCCCACATTCCACCTCAGGGCAAACGGGGACATAGTCCACGTATCGCCCCAGAGTATCGGTGAGAAACCGATCCAGTTTGTGACCTCCGTCAAAGCGAACACACTCTCCCAACAGGCACGAGCTGATTCCCAATCGAATTTTCTCTCCCATCCCTAACTCCTTTACAGATTGAGCCAACAGCGGTTTTGGCATATATGCTAGTGGAAACACCTAGGCTGGCTACGGTGTCCTTGGGAATGTGAAGGGTAATTTTCATCGGACCGTTGCTGTCAGGGAACACCTGCGCCCTCCTTAAAATTTCTTAAAAGTGAACACTCCACCCGCAGAGCGGGTGGCCTCAGGAAGCCCTCCTGAGGAGGGCATTAGCGTTAGGAAGGCCCCCCTGGGGCCGTTTAATACTTCTATTTGAATTCTAAACGACTT
>JAHFUH010000073.1 GCA_023265215.1 Acidobacteriota bacterium | reverse complement strand
GGCAGGATTTATCTGCACTCCTGTGCAATCTCCCATCGAAGTCTGCAAAGACCCGCAAGCCTGGGCCAATAACTATTTCATAGAGGCGAATCATCCTGAAGTCGGGCTGATAAAGCAGGTCGGCTTTCCGTGGGATTTCAGCGACACGCCCGCTTCCTGGAGAAAAGAAGCGCCCAAGCTTGGCGAAAACACCGGAGAAATTCTGAAGGACTTGGGCTACTCTGAAGAAGAAATCGGCCAGATGAAGAAATCCGGCTCAATCCTATAAATACTTGCCGCTGACGTACGCTGACTAAATTTTGTCAGCGTATGTCAGCGGCTAGATTTATTTGATCGATGGAATAATTGTGCCGCCGGAAGGCAGGATCGTGACATCTGCTTTGGGCGTGATTTTGTAAGCCTGCTGAATTGCATCCTCGAGACTGGAAGCATACCCGAAATTCATCAGCTCCACCTGCTCTTTGGTCAGCCCCTCGGTAAAGTGGATCACTTTGTATTTTTCGGATAATTCCTTGAAAGGAACGCCAAGCATAAAAAACGAGATGCCGTGAGGTTTGATGCTGTCCGGGATGTCCCCTTGCAGTAATTTTCGGTGATAATCGTTCGCGCTTTTTGCCGCTGCCATTTGTTCGATGAGGGACATCAAGGGCCCTGCCTGCTTTTGAGCTGCCGCCCAGATGATCGTACCGCCGGCTTTTACTGCAAGCCTTGCATTGAGCAGCGACTTTGTTGCTTGAACCCCGATCTCGAGCGGAGCCGCGGAAGTGATTACGACGTCCGCTTCTTTCGGCAACGGGATCAGGTAGAGAGAAGCGGCGTGTTCTGCTGCCTGTCGATGCTCCTCGACGGGATCTCCCGCAAAGGCGCCTATCACTTGGCCCACTTCATTCAGCAGGAAATCCATCTTGAAGGAAAGGCCGGCCAGGCGCGCCATTTCCGTGGTTTCGTCATAAAAAGGATTGCCTTCCAGGACATTGAGTTTGCAATCTTTGTTGCGCAGCCATGCGTAATGATGCTCCCCCACCGTGCGATAAGAGCAGACGCCCGGCATGATGATTTTGCACCCGCCGCTGTGTCCGGCGTAAGGGTGAGGCATGCATGTTCCGATACCGACGACTATATCCGCCTCGGCGACACTCCTGTTTATTTCCACCGGCGTACCACGGCGCGTTTTGCCTACAAAAACGTTCTCGGAGGACTGCGAGTCATGAATGTGAACGCGTCCGTGCAACCGGACAAGAGTTTCTTTGCCGGCTTTTTTCTCAAGCTGCTCCGGAGTCGGCAAAGGATGCGTTCCCCGGGCGCAAATTGCCGTGATGCGCTCGTCCGGTATTCCGGCTTGGTTGAGCCGATTCAGGATCAGCGGGATTGTGACAGAAGCCGGCGTCGCCCGCTGTATGTCATCGAAAAGCACCGCGGCTTTCATGCCGGGGCGAGCAAGCTGTTCCAGCCTCGAAGTCCCTATGGGATTGTCGAGAGCGCGCTCGATTTCTTTACCCACATCCTCGACGACCGGCGCTTTCGCGCAATCTTTCGAGCTGAGCACATTCCATTCAGAAGGCAGTGAAAAATTGATCCGACCGCCGCTGTAATTCAGATAATAGTTCATGGCACCCCGCGTTTCTCAAAATGTAATTATATCCGGAGGAATGCCGGCATTTTGACCGACACATCCAGAATGGCCGCGCAACCCTGATCCATTAGGCTTTCGGCGACCGCAACCTCCAGATATTTCCCTTGACAGCCCCAGGCGGGCTCACTATGGTTTTCAATCTGATAGCATTGGAGTATGTCTAGGGAGCGCCTGAAGCAAGATCAGGGGTAGAGATGAAGAGCAGGACAATTGCAGTAATAGGTGCGGGACCCGTAGGCGGGATTCTCAGCGCACACCTGTGTGCGGCCGGGCATTCAGTGATTCTCATCGAGGCCTGGAAGGAACACCTGGATTGTATCCGAACGAATGGCCTGCGCATCACAGGAAATGAAGAGCTGCTGGCGCACCCGGAGCATCTGATTGCGTCTATTGCCGCACTGGGCGACTTTGTGCCGGAATTCGTTTTCATCTGTACTAAAGCCTGTGACCTTGATAAGGTGCTGGGCGAACTGAGAGAGTCACTGAAGCGATCGGAATCCATCGTTATCTCGGCACAGAACGGGATAGACACTGAGCAGATAGTTGCGGAGCGGTTTGGAAAAAGCCGCGTGTTGCGCGCAGTGATCAGCTACGGTGGGTTTCTGACAAAGCCCGGCGAAATTCGCGAGACATTCTTCAATCCTCCCAATTACATCGGCTGGCTGGATGAAGGAAGCGCGGCAGCCTGCAAAGACGCAGCCGAAATCATAACCGCTGCCGGGCTGACCATGGAGGCGACAGCCGAGATCAGGAAATATACCTGGAGGAAGACGCTTCTCAATACCTGCACAATGGCCATTGCTGCAGTGACCGGCATGAATATGCAGGAAATGATGAATTATCCTCCTTCGGCGCAGCTTGTAGGCTTTCTGCTCAGGGAGGCGATTGCCGTGGCGGCTGCGCATGGGTTTGATTACGGCCCGGATTTCTTTGACGTGGTCATGAAATTCAATGAGCGCGCGGGGCCGCATCGGCCGTCAATGCTGGTGGATTTGGAAAACGGGCGCAGGACGGAAAATGCATTTCTGATTCGCCGGATTGCAGAATATGGGGAACAGAAAGGAGTCCCGGCGCCGATGCATCGAACCATGGCCTGCTTGATCGATGCGTTGGAGCTGCGCAATCGCGGGTTGCGCGACATATGAAGATTTTAAAAACGCCACGGATTTCACAGATTCCGCTGATATAATGAAGTGTTTTTTTATCTCCGTGAAATCTGTGCGAGCAGTGGCGTTTTATTTTGGAACAGGAGTCCGTAAGTGAAAACAGAACAGCAGACATTTAAAAAGATCAATGCGACAAAACAGATGAAGGAAATTATGGAGCTTCACTTCCGCGAACTGGATGAAGCTGCCAAAACAAAAAGCAAAAAAATCGCCTGGTGCACAAGCGTCGGCCCCGCCGAGCTTCTGCGCGCTGCCGGATTCCTGGTCTTTTTTCCGGAGAATCACGGGGCCATGCTTGGAGCAAGCCGCATGGCGACAGATCTTATTCCTGTGGCCAATGCTTTGGGTTACTCGCCCGACATCTGTTCCTATCTGACCAGCGATATTGGATCCTACATTAAAGGCCAAAGCCCAATCAGCAAAGCTTATCCAGGCATCAGCGGCCCGCCAAGACCTGACGTGCTGGTATACAACACCAACCAATGCCGGGATGTGCAGGACTGGTATAACTTTTATGCACGGGAATTCAATATTCCCTGTATCGGCATCCAAACACATCGCGGCGTTGGTGATGTTACCAAGGCACACGTGGATTCCATTTCCGCCCAGATAAAGGCTCTTATCCCGACCCTGGAAGAAGTATCGGGCAAAAAGCTCGACTACGACGAATTCAAACATGTCGTTGGTTTGTCGCGCCAGTGCACCGACCTGTGGAAGGAAGTTCTTCAAATAGCTTCCAACGTTCCTTCCCCATTGACTTTCTTCGATGGCGCTATCCAAATGGGACCGGCGGTGATTTTGCGCGGCGAGCAAAGGGCTGTCGATTTTTACAAGCTGCTCCTGGCCGAACTGAAGCTGCGCGTCAAAGACAAAGTTGCAGCCATCGATGGAGAGCAATTTAGAATTTATTGGGAAGGGATGCCAATCTGGGGCAAATTGCGCGAGCTTTCCACACAGTTCGCCGAACTCAGCGCGTGTGTTCTGGCATCGACCTATTGCAGCAGCTGGGTTTTCACAGCGCTGGATCCCGATGATCCTTTTGACAGCATGGCGCGGGCATATACGGAGTTGGTGATTGTCCGGGATGAGAATTACAAAGAACGGTATTTCGAAGCGGAGATCGAACGATACAAAATCGACGGAATGATATTCCATGATGCGAAGACCTGTCCCAATAATTCAAACAATCGATATGGCATGCCGGAGCGCCTGTCCAAGAAATACAACATGCCGATGCTTGTCATTAACGGCGATCTGAATGATTTGCGCTGCTATTCAGAGGAGCAGGCCCGCACCAATATCGAGGCTTACATCGAACAGCTTTCGGAGAAAAAGGGCCGGTGAACTCAGTTTTTGGCGGAGTGGATGTCGGAGCTTCGGCTACTAAGGTTGCGCTTATTGACGCCGGGCGCCGGATTATAGCTTCCGATGTGCGAAGAACTGGAGTGGATTTTGAGGGCTGCGCGCGCGAAGCGATGGACGCAGCCCTTTCTTCCTGTGGCCTGAGCTGCGCGGATGTAACGCGCATATTCTCAACCGGCTACGGCAGGCATAACGTTTCCTTTGCGCAAGCCACGCGTACGGAAATTGCCTGCCACTCCCGCGCCGCTTACCACTTCTTCCCGCGGAAAATTACCGTTGTGGACGTAGGAGGCCAGGACAACAAGATAATTCACATCGCTCTCAACGGGCGGCGCGAAAATTTCAAGATGAACCGGAAATGCGCCGCGGGCACGGGCGCTTTCCTGGAGGAAGTCGCCCAGCGCATGGACGTTCCGATTGCGCAGGTCGATGCGCTTGCACGACAGGCTTCCCACGTGGTTCGGATGGGAAGTTATTGCACAGTCTTTACCAAAACCGAGATCCTGGCTCACCTCCGAGCCGGCGAGAAAGTGCCGGATATTGTTGCGGGCCTCGTCGACTCAGTTGTAAAGCGCATCATCGAGATGGATCCACTTTCGGGCGAGATTGTGGCCAGCGGCGGAGTGGTCGCACACATTCCGGTATTGGCCGAAATGCTGTCACGCCACCTGGGCCGCCCGGTGCACATATTGCCGGAAGCGCAGCTAGCAGGCGCTTTCGGAGCAGCCTTGCTGGCGATGGAGACGCCGGTGCCATTATAATAAGAAAATAGAAGCCGGAAGCCGGAAGCCGGAATATTATTTGTAAAATTCTGGCTTCCGGCTTCTGGCTTCTTTGCTTCTTCTAATTAAGGAGAATACCCAATGTTAGATTTCCTGTTTAAGCCCCGCAGCGTCGCCGTCATGGGCGCTTCCAACAACACGTTTTCCATAGGAAACCGTGTTGTAAAGAATCTTCTCGACTATGGCTTCAAGGGCCAGATATATCCAATAAATCCAAAGGAATCAGAAATCCTCGGGCTTAAGGCGTACCCAAGCGTTCTCGACGTTCCAAAGCCGGTGGATATAGTCTGCATTGCAGTAAAGAGCACGCTGGTTCCTCAGATGGTGGAAGACTGCGGGAAACAGGGAGTCAAATTCGTCATCATCCATACCGCGGGTTTCCGGGAAATGGGCGGAGAAGGAGCCAAACTTGAAGATGCTCTCCTGGAGAATGCCAGGAAATACGGAGTGCGGGTATATGGGCCAAACTCCCAGGGAATCATGAATTCAGATCCGGATGTTTCGGTTTACGCCAATTTTACTTTTACACCGCTGGGGCGCGGCAAAGCCTCCATTCTTGCCCAGAGCGGCGGAGTGGCTGAGATGATCAACCTCAACCTGCGCAAGATGGGTTCGGGCTTCCGCATCTATGCTTCGCACGGCAACGCATCCGACGTGAACACCAATAATATTCTGGATTACCTGGGCGACGATGCGGAAACGCACACCATCATGATGCACATCGAAAGCATGAAGGACACGCCGGGATTTATTGAGCGCTGCCGCCGCATTGCGAAAGACAAATCCATTCTGGCAATCCGGACTGGCCGCACTGCTGCCGCTGCAAAAGCGGTCAGTTCGCATACCGGTTCCTTGATGCAACAGGATTCCCTTACCGACGCAATTTTTAGGCGTGCGGGAGTCCTGCGGTTTCAAACGGTGGAGGAAATGGTCGCTGCAGGATATGCGTTTGCAAATCAACCTGTTCCATCCGGGCCGAACGTGGGAATTATCGCAAATGCCGGCGGCCCCGGAATCATCGCGATCGATGAGTGCGTCGGCAATGGACTTTCGCTGGCCAAATTTTCCGAAGAAACAAAAGCGAAACTGCGTGCCGGGCTTTACGCCGAAACCTACGTCGAAAATCCGATCGATGTTGCGGCAACCGCTACAGCCGATCATTTTGCGCTGGCACTTTCCTGCCTTGATGAGGACCCGGGTGTCGATTCCATTCTCCTGACGATGGTGACGCCGTTCTTCGTGGATTGCGAGGCCATCGCTCGCCGCATTGCCGAGACAGCACCTAAGCTGAAAAAGCCCATAATCGCCGTGGTAATGACCAACGAGAATTGGGTGGGAACCGTGCAGACAATCAAAAACGCCGGAATCCCGGTCTATGATTATCCGGAAATGGCATCGCGAGTGCTGGCCGCAATGGTGCGCTACGGAGAGATCCGCAAGCAATTGGCTGAAGCGCCTGCTCAGGTTAAAGGGAACCAAGCAAGGGCCCGGGAAATTTTGGCCCAATGCCCCGGAGGATTTATTTCGCAGGCAGCGGCTTTTGACATTCTGGCTGCCTATGGCATCCCAGTTGCCCGCACATTGCCTGTATCGAGCGGCGCAGGAATTCCCGTGCAGATTCCCTACCCGGCCGTATTGAAGGTGGACAGCGCCGATGTTGTTCACAAAAGCGACGCCGGAGGAGTGAAGATGAATATCGCCGACGAAACTGCGCTCAAGGCGGCTCTTGCTGATATGGCTCGCCGCTTCCCCGGCGCGAAATTCGTTGTACAGGAACAATGTGCCACTGGAACCGAAGTCATAATGGGATTCAAGTGCGCGGAGGGGGTGGGCCCGGTTCTCATGTTCGGATTGGGCGGCATTTATGTCGAAGCGCTCAATGATGTCTCGTTCCGACTCGCGCCCCTCTCCAGCCCCGAAGCCGCGCGCATGGTCCGGGCAATCCGGGCATTTCCGCTCCTTTCCGGCACGAGAGGGCGCACTCCCGCGGACGTGCCCGCAATCGAGCGCCTCCTGGTTGCGATTTCCCAGATGGCTGTGGATCTGCCGGAAATCCTCGAAATGGATTTGAATCCGGTTTTTGTTTACGCGGATGGAGCTAAAGTCGTCGACATCCGGATAAAAAAATAAAAATTTAGCCGCTGACAAACGCCGACGTACGCTGATAAAAACAATTATATATAAAGTCGGCGTTTGTCAGCGTTCATCAGCGGCTAAATTTGTTTGCGCAGCCCTTACCGGATGATGATTCTGCGGCCGTCGTAGGCTGGTTTCACAGTTCCCTTCCTGCGAATGTAATCCATTACGACGTTGATCCGCTGCTGCCCCGTGTCTTTTATCGCGATTCCTTTCATTGCCATCGCTGCGAAATAGGAGTTTGTCGCGCCTGTGTAGATTCTGTCTGCCTTTATATCCTCCCCGTGGACCGTTGCCTTTGTCAGACGTCCCTTTACCTTCCTGTATTCAATTCCGGACACGGCCGGCTGGTTTTTTGAGAGGATTTCCTTCAGCCTGCTTCCATTTATGCTGAAGGTGATTACGGTGTTTTTGAACGGGTCCAGATTGACCATGTCTTCAAATGTGATTTTGCCTTCCGCCAGCTCGGCCCGGATCCCGCCGAGGTTTTCCAGTTCGATATCCGTTTTAAAAGTTTCGCGGATCGCATCGGCGACAAGGTTATACTGTGCGAGGTCGTCGCCTCGGGCGACAAAATCGGCTGTCGCCCGCCCTATGAACTCGCCATAACGGGATGCGATGGGGGTCCAATAGCGCGCCACGACAGCGGCGACAGCGGAATCTTCAGGGATATCCGAATTTATCAGGATGAGACGAGCGCGATAATTGGAGATATGCCATGTGCCGCTCTTATCCTTATCAAAAAACAGGTCGAGTCTGCCGAGTTCTCCTCCCCACTGATGTGCCTGGACGATAATGGTTCCATTCACCTCGCTCGCTTTGGATGGGCCGGAATGCGGAATCAGTTCTCCCGATGGAATGCGCGAATGCGAGTGGCCTCCTATAATCACGTCAATTCCAGAGACTGCCGCCGCAATCCGCTCATCAACTTTTTCGCCGGCGTGGGAAAGAGCAATTACAATATCAGCCCTGGGGCGAAGCGCTCGTGCCATGAGCTGGGAGGTTTCAATCTCGTCGGATATTGTCACGCCCTCTTTCGCCGCCGGATAACTTGCGGCGTCCCGAGTCACAAGCCCGAAAATGCCGATTTTCAAAGGCCCGATATTTTTGATATCCGAAGCCTGGGTCAAAGGGCGGCCGGAGCTTTCAACTGCATTGGCGCACAGAACGGGATATCGAAAAAAAGTGAGCAGCTTTTTCAGATTCGCAAGTGAAGCGTTGAATTCATGATTCCCGAGCGTGCTGTAATCATAGGAAGCGGCATTCATCGCCGCAACATCGGCTTCACCGCGATATTCCGTGGAAAACGGAGTGCCCTCGGTGATATCGCCTGCGTCCACAAGCCACACCGGTGTGCCCTTTTGACTGAGCTCTTTGCGCAGGCGTTTCACAAGTGCAGCCCGGCGCGCAATTCCTCCGATGTTTTTCCGGGCGCCTATTTGAGCAATATCGGAGCCTGCATCGGCATCCGGATAACTGAAAGGGAGGAGGTGGCCATGCGTGTCGTTGGTGTGAAGAATTGTCAGCGAGGCTTTCTGCGGGAATGCCAGAACGGGCAAAAGAAGCAATAGCAGCGAAAATGAAAGTTTCAATCCGGCAGGTCTTTTCATGTGATGGGACCTCTCGTAAGGACGTGGAATACGCGGACGACACGGAAGAACGCGGATATACTAACATATTTTTATCCGCGCTCTTCCGTGTCGTCTGCGTATTCCACGTCCGGTTTTCCGGATGTGAAATATTGCCAACGGCTTAAGGATCTGCTAGATTGCGGCTTTCTATGCGAACTTCTATTTTTATCAAACGCGGAATTGTCATTCCATGTCCCTCGTCCGTCGAGATTGACGACGCAATAGCTCCCGACCAGATCGCTCCGGGCGTGGTAATTCACACGGGATCGAAAATACTGGGAGCGCAAACATCGATAGGGCCGGGATGCGTGATAGGGGCTGAATCCCCGGCTACGTTGGAGAATTGCCAGCTGGGCAAAGAAGTGTTTTTAAATGGCGGTTATTTTTCCGAAGCGACTTTTCTGGATGGGGTCAAAATTGGCAGCGGTGCCCACGTGCGGTCCGGAACGCTCCTTGAGGAAAAATCAGGAGGCGCCCACACGGTAGGCTTTAAGCAGACGATATTCCTTCCTTTCGTGACCGCAGGCAGTCTTATTAATTTTTGCGATTGCCTCATGGCCGGAGGCAACAGCAGAAGGAACCATAGCGAAATTGGGTCTTCCTACATTCACTTCAATTTCACACCTCGGCAGGACAAAGCAACGGCATCGTTGATCGGCGATGTCCCGCGCGGCGTCATGCTGGATCAGGCGCCTATTTTTCTCGGAGGGCAAGGAGGATTGGTCGGACCGGCCCGCATTGCGTATGGCACGATCATTCCCGCGGGAACAATCTGCCGCCGGGACATTTTGACGGAAAACCAGCTGTACGTGCCCCCGGCGGTTGAATCCGGAGAGCCGCGGAAGATGATTCAGGGTCAGTATCTAGGCATTCGCAGGACCGTCAAGAACAATCTGATTTACATCGGAAATTTGCATGCACTCAAAGCATGGTATCGGCATGTCCGGAAAAGATTTATGTCTGGCAGCAGCTACGATCAGGCATGCTGGCAGGGCGCAATTAAAAGGCTGGATGACGCACTTGCCGAGCGAATTAAAAGGCTGGGAGAATTGGCTGAAAAAATGCCGCGCTCACTGGAAATTGCTGATTCGGGAAAGAACCTGCCGGAAGACATTCGATTGCAGCAGGAAAGCCTGATCAAGGAATGGCCGGCGATACAAAGAAAGCTTGAACAGGGTCCTTCCGAAAGCATCGGCGCTGCTGCCCGCGAGCTTTTTCATTCGGAATGGGAAAAGATCGAAGAAGGTCCCTATATCGAAGCTGTTTTAAAAATAAGCTCAGCCGCCAAAACCGCCGGAGCTGGGTGGCTTCAGTCGATTGTGGATTCGGCCGCAGCGCTGTGGGATGGTAAATAGCGGTCCCATGTAAAAATATCCGCAATTGCTCGCGAATGGGAGAAAAACTGATGGCTCGCATGTTCGGCACAGATGGAGTGAGGGGAATGGCCAACCTGTTCCCAATGACTCCTGAAATGGCTTTGAATATTGGACGGGCGGCCGCACATGTTTGTAAATCGAATGAAGCCAGGCGGCATAAAATCGTGGTGGGAAACGACACGCGGCTAAGCGGCGGAATGCTGGAGAGCGCGCTGACGGCGGGATTCTGCTCCATGGGCTTCGACGTTTTCCTTGCCGGAGCGCTGCCCACACCAGGCATCGCGTTCATGACCTGCAGCATGGGAATGGATGTCGGGGTTGTGATCTCGGCATCGCACAATCCTTTTCAGGACAATGGCATTAAGATATTTACACGGGACGGCTACAAACTTCCGGACTCGCAGGAGGATGAAATCGAGCGCCTGATAGTCACGGAAGAAATCAAAGATCTTAGGCCGACAGGCATTGAAATAGGGAGGGTCCGACGGATTCCTGATGCATCGGAAAGGTACGCGTCATTCTGCAAAAAAGCTTTTCCGGCGAATCTGAGTGTGGGAGAGATCAGAATTGTCCTCGATTGTGCTAATGGCGCCACTTCCGGCGTCGCGCCCGAAATATTTTCCGCGCTTGGAGCGGAAGTGACGGCGATGCATTGCAAGCCGGACGGCATCAATATTAATGATCGCTGTGGATCGCAGCACACGGCAGATCTTGCAGCGAAAGTTCTGGAAACAGGATCCAGCCTTGGGCTGGCTTTCGATGGCGATGGCGACCGCCTGATTGCGGTTGATGAAAAGGGCCGGGAGTTGACTGGTGATCATATCCTGGCGGTTTGCAGCAAAATGTACAAAGAGCAGGGCAGGCTGAGAAACAACATGGTTGTTTCGACCGTCATGAGCAACTACGGGTTCATGGCGGCTATGAGCCGGCTTGGGATCGGGCACGCGGCCTCAGCGGTCGGGGACCGCTATGTCCTCGAACTGATGAAAGAAAAGGACGCGGTGGTTGGCGGGGAGCCCTCAGGACACATGATATTCCTGGACCGTCACACAGCCGGGGACGGCATCATTTCCGCTCTGCAGCTCTTGACCGCCATGCTTCTCGAAGGCAAGCCGCTTTCCGAGCTGTCGCAAGTTATGCAGATGTCACCGCAGAAAATCATCAACGTGGAGGTGAAGAGAAAACCCCCTTTGGAATCGCTTCCCGAATTGCAGGATAAAATTCGAATAGCCGAGTCAGAATTGAGTCAGCAGGGACGCGTTCTCATTCGCTATTCCGGCACCCAAAGTATGTGCCGCGTCATGGTGGAAGGTCCCACGGAGGCAATCACGGAGCGCCTGGCTAAAGACCTGGCGGAAACAGTCCGCAATTGCATCGGATAGTTTTTGGAATCCGGAAGCCAGGAGCCGGAAAGAACTGGTTTTTATTCTGGCTTTCTGCTTCTGGCTTCTTGCTTCTGTATTTCAATAGATTTCGTCTTCTTCCGCATGCGTATAGAAGAGATTCAGATATTCGCTGAGACCTCTTTCGGGGTCCATATCCAGCAATTGTGCTTCAGCTAATTGTCGGTCTAGAGCCGCCTGCTGTTCGAGAATTCTCAACTGCGCTGGCACGCCGTATTCGCCGATCAGATTTTTTACCGACTGGTAAACTTCCGGACTGCCATACAGCAATTGTCCTTCGTCCAGAATCTTGCAGGCAACTTTGGAAGAGAAGATGTCGAATTTGAGCTGCTCTTTTACTCGGGCAATCGATTTAATCAGGTAATCTATTTCCTCGCGATCGTTCACAAGCAACAAATACTTTCTTTTATGAATCGCTTTGTCCAGAGATTGGATAATTGCTGGATCCAGATCGTCTTCGGCAACGATAACGATATCTAAATCGGAGCCCCGCACCATCTCTCCAGTGCTTTTTTCCGGCCTTGACACCACGTGGGACATGTCATAAACGACATCGCCTGCGAGGATAAAGCAGGCCTTTTTCAAAATTGTTTCTTTGTCCGGCAGCTGAGCTATCGCAGAGATTACGCTTTCCCTTGCCACATCGCGCTTGGCCCCGCTGATTCGTTTTGTAAGCTCGCCGAGTTCATTTGCTTTTGCATTCAGCGCTTCGATCTGGCTCGCGAGTCCCACAAAAGTATAGGTGAGAAATTCCCTTCGAATGGAGGGGGAGAGCCGGGCATAGCCTTGAACATTCCGGTCCAGTCGGAGAAAACGCCTGGCGGATCCAGCGAAACGGATTTGCGGCGCCTTTTTGCAGGCTTGCCAGAGCAAAAGAACCTCCATGCGGGTGCGCTCTACAAGCTGAGCGCCCGTCAGAGGTCCTGTTTCAGAAAGAATAGATATGAGTTCCTGTTCGTTCATAATGTGTCCGATTATCGCAGGTTTGCTTTTTCGGCGCAATCGGCGTTGCTCTGTAATATATTTTTATTGTGTCCCGGCGGCCATGTCCTATAGGTTAAGTCCATCTTTAGCGAGCGTTGCCGTTTTCCCACACACAGGAGACCTTGGATATGGCTCTAAAAGCATTGCGCAAGGACGGATTTTACGGCTGGATCAACATGGGAGTCATGTTTGTTTTCAATATCGCAGTGATGCTGATGATAATGGCTTTTGGACAGTTTCTCCCTTTTTGGCTTCAAGATTTCCCCGCTTGGAGCAGGCCGGCGATAACAGGCGCTCAAATGCTCTCATTGATTCTGGCTGGCATTACGGCTCCTATGGTAGGGATTTACATAATGAAGTGGGGCGCCAAGCGCGCAATTGTTTTTGGCAACATTCTGAGTGTGGCAGCTTTGGTCTTGCTGTCATTTCAAACCAAAATCTGGCATCTGTATCTTGGATCCGGCGTCATTCTCGGAATGGGGATGAGCATCGGAGGCATGCTGGCCATGATGACAGTCATTAATAACTGGTTCATAACGAGAAGATCGATAGCTTTAGCTATTTCCATGGCCTCCTTGGGTTTGTCCGGTCTTGTCTTCAGCCCCCTTTTGATGTGGCTGATTACCTCTATGGGCTGGAGGCTGACTTACAGAATAATTGCTGCCGCCGTTTTCGTCTGTTGTGTTCTTCTTCCCGGCTTATTAATTGTAAACAAGCCGGGAGATCTGGGTCAGATTCCCGACGGACAGCTTCCTGAAAAGTTGAATAAAGAAAAGCCGGGAGGAACGTCGAAGAATAGGCCTTATACGACGCCTGTGGATTTTACAGCGAAGGAAGCCCTGCGAACCCGCAGCTTGTGGCTTCTGGTCATTTATGGAACATTGATGTTTTTTGCGATGAATGGGCTGATGATCAACCAAATAGATTTCTTGCGCGATGTCGGCATTTCATTCAGCAAAGCATCAGTCGCCGCTGGAATTCTCTCTGCCGTTATGGCGATCAGTTCCCTGGGAATAGGTTTTCTTGGACTCAGATTTAGCATGCATTCGCTTGCGATCGGATCAATGGCTATTGCAATAGCCGGTTACATCGCGATTCTCTTTGCCCATTCCATGCCCGTAGTTTTGACATACAGCATATTTCTGGGAATAGGATTCGGCATTCAATCCATTGCAATGGGAAATTTGTTCCCCAACTTTTTTGGCGTATCCGAATTCCCCAAGATTATGGGTTATACGATGCCAGTCACCACCATAATCAGCAGTTTTGGGGCGCCCATTGCCAGCGCGATTAGACAAAAGAGCGGTACTTATATACCTTCTTTCCAGCTGTCAATCGCATTGCTTGTGGTTGCGTTGATGTGTATTTTGTTCGCGAAACCGCCTGTGCATCCTTCGCTGAAGAAAACTTCGAGCATTTGAGTCTTGGAGTTGCATTGAATGCAACTCCAAGACTCAAAGTTTCCAATCAATACCGGTAATGGTCC
>JAHFUH010000498.1 GCA_023265215.1 Acidobacteriota bacterium | reverse complement strand
GGCGAGCAACTTCGAAACGTGGATCCTCCTGTATTGCCTTCTCAAAGAACTGTGCGGCCGCATCGTACTTCTGATCGGAAAAAGCCTTAACCCCTTTGTTCGAATAGTCGCGTGCGCGCAGTGTACTAAAAAAACCGCAGCCGGACAGGGGCAGAGCTGCCAGAAGAAGCAAGACAGCCAGCCACTTGCTATTGACCCTCATTGTGGCCTCCAAACTATTATGTTTATGTGAGTCCGATTTTTCTAACGGATTTCTTCCGTTAAGAGACCGATCTCTCCCACACCAGCACCCTTGGCGATATCGATTATTTTTACAACATCGCCGTAAGGAAGCTTGGCGCTAGCGCTGACAAACATGTTCTTATTGGACCGTTTGCTATAAATATCTTGAAGCTTCTTCCCCAGATCGTTGATAGTCGTCGGCTCCTGGTTGACTGCCAGTTGCGCAGATTCCCCCATGGAAACGACAATCACGTTAGGGTCGGGAACCTTCGGCCCACCCGTATCGTTTGAGGTTTGCGGCACTTTAACATCCAAATCCATCTGGCGTACGGGAGTGATGACCATGAAAATGATAAGGAGCACCAGCAGGATATCTATGTACGGCGTAATATTGATATCCGACATGGACCCCTTTTTGCCACCGACATTCATTGACATATTAGATCCCTTTCATTCCGACAACCGTTAGGGGGCGGATTCTGTCAGCGCCTCACCCTGCCCGGTCGACATAGCCATCGAATCGCCCTGTAAAAAGGCCAGCTTGACTCCCTCAGTCATGTCATTCAACGCAATGCTGACAGGTGCAGTCTGGCTCAACAGAGCAACCTGGGCTGAACTGTCTATGATCGGACAACCCCGCCAAGCAGGGCTGCCTGATCATTCTTTTTCTTTATCTGCCATTAAGCCGATGCGTTCAACCCCCGCCTTGCGGCAGTTGTTAACGATTTCCACTACACGACCATAGGCCAGTGCATTATCGGCCTTCAAAAAGATCGTCTTGTTGATTTCACCTCCGGAAAACTTTTTAACCAGGAGGTCATAGAGATCGCTTTCGGTGATCGGCAGTTTTCCGTAATAAAGTCGCCCCTCGCGGTTCACTGCGACTACGACAGATTCCTTTTTGTCGGCTTCCGGGGCATCGAGTGGATTCTTGGCTTTTGGCAGGTTTACAGTAATGCCGCTCTGCAATAGAGGCGTTGTGATCATAAAAATGATCAGCAGCACCAGCATAATGTCAGCCATGGGCGTGACATTAATGTCTGCAGAGACGCCGCTCTTTCCATATCCACGCTTAGCCACGGTTTTCGCTCCGTCTCTTCAGGAAATAATCGATAAGTTCCGAGGAGGAATTGTCCATCTCGACCGTAAAAGTCTCGATTTTGTTTGTGAAATAGTTGAAAGCCCACACGGCCGGAACGGCAACGAACAATCCAAGAGCCGTCGTAACCAGAGCTTCCGCGATGCCGCCTGCGACAGCTGCAATACCTGCAGTCTCTTCCGTCTTCATTCCCTGGAATGCATTGATGATACCGATGGTCGTTCCAAACAAACCGACAAAGGGAGCCGTTGCGCCGATGGTAGCCAATCCGCCGAGATATCTTTTGAGGTCCTCGATGGCGATTGCGGTCGCTCTTTCCAGAGAACGCCGGGAGGATTCGATGCTCTCGCCGGGTATATCTTTGCTCTTGGAATGAGCCTGGAGTTCATGCAAACCGGAAACAAGCACCTTCGCCAGATGACTTTTGTTGTACTGTTCGCCTAATGCGATGGCTTCATCAATTTTCCCATCTTTCAAGCACTCAGCAACCGCGGGCGTGAAAAGCCGGGATTGTTTGCGGGCCTGACGATAGGTAAGCCAGCGTTCAATCATTACGCTAATGGAATAGGCAGACAAAAGCAGAAGGATGATAACGACACCCTTTGCGACGACGCCCATTTGACTCCAGAGTTCTATAGGATTAATACCCATCGAATTTATAACCTCCGATTGATTATTGTGAGACTATTTAAAGTTGAAATTTACGGTTACGTTTGCAATTACAGGAATCGGCTCCCCATTCAACAATGTTGGAGAGTATCTCCATTGCTTCACGGCGGTGATGGCCGAATCGTTCAGCAGAGGATGACCCTTGATCAGCTTGACATCGGTGACGTTGCCTTCTTCGTCGACAGTAACAACGAGTTGGACTTGGCCTGAAACGCGCGCGCGCCTGGCCAATTCTGGATAAGCCGGATCAACTCTTCGGATCAGCTTCGATTCCTGCAGATTCCCGCCCACTCGGATCGGTTCTCGTCTAACCGGCTTGGGCGGCGGAGGAGGCGGTGCCGCAGTGGATACGTTTGAAAGCAATCCTCCGATAACCCCGCCTGCTACACCTCCGGTGACTCCACCACTGACCCCTCCGGGTATGGCTCCCACAATATTGCTCACTCCGATTACAGGAGCGTCATCCATGGGAGGCGGAATTTCCTTGGGTATTTCAGTAGGCGCCACAAACTGATTAGGATCCACCACCGCAGCCTTTGGAACTGTCTTCACATTGGTTGGAGGGGGAGGTGGCGGCGGAGGAGGTGGCGGCGGAGGAGGCGGTGCAATCAGAAACGTGAGCAGCTCTGATTGCGGCAAAACATTGAAAAACACCAACGGCAGGATTATTACAAAAATAATCGCCACAAAATGCAGTACCATTGAGGCTATTAGCGTGAAAAACCGCTTCACCTCATTGGTCTTGCTCATTTTTTCTACATCTTCAAACATGGATCCCCCTCAAGTAACTTGCCCGTAGACCTTTTTGAAGTGAACTGGGCTGTGCTGCGGTATTATTTGAGGCCCCGATCTTAATATCGCACCCAAAAAACTGTCAAGGAAATTTCTAGCCCGGATCCCACGATTCTCAATCCAGCTCTGAAATTCATCAACTACAGGATTCATAAGTATAAACCTATGCAGCCTTTCGTTTTGACTTCTGATCCACCGAACGATACCACCACTCCACAATGGGGGATGCAATCCCGATGGAGGAATAGGTACCGATGATGATTCCGACAGTCAGCGCGAAAGAAAATCCATTCAGCACTTCCCCGCCGAACAAATACAGGGCAAACACGGAAATAAATGTCATCCCCGAAGTCATAATTGTTCTGGAAAGCGTTTGGTTGATGCTCAGATTGAGTATCTTGAAAAGGGACTCTTTCCTTAAAAGCCTGAGGTTTTCACGGGCCCTGTCAAATACCACAATCGTGTCATTCATCGAATATCCAACAAGTGTCAAAAGCGCGGCGATTACCGTTAAGGAGATTTCCTTTTGGGTAAGGGCGAACAAACCAACTGTAATGGCAACATCGTGGATCAACGCAACCACGGCAGCCACACCGTAAATCGGTTTGAAACGGAATCCGATATAAACCAGCATTCCCAAAAACGACAACCCCACCGCAAGTTCCGCACGGCGCCTCAAATCGGAACCGACCACAGCTCCAATGCTTTCATACGCCTTTAACGCGATAGGGCCGGCATAGAAGTTCTTTTTGAGATTGGCGAGAACCGGGTTGGACAATCCGGGAATGCTTTTCAGATCATCCAGGGAATTGACGAGTCCGTCCTTTTCGTTGTCGCGATAGTCCTTCAATTTCTGCGCCAGGCCGTGATAATACTGGTCGATTTCCTGGCTTGTTTTGCTTTGATTCTTCAAGCTGTCAGGATCCGCCGAAAGCAGATTCTGGTACAAGGCATCCACCCCGGTGTTGTTAAAATCAATCTGACTGCTTTGGAGATGTTCGGGATCAAAAGATTTGCGCAGCAAGCTCATTAATTGCTGGCGCCCGGAATGCAAGTCGGATCCGCCCAAAACTGTCTGAATACGAATCTGCACATTATTCTGGTCCGGTCTACCATATGTCTGGATAAGCGGCGGCGTCGCAGCTTCCGGCTTCACCGCTTTCCGGAGACCGTCCAGATCCGGCCTTTGTTGAAATTTTAAATAGGCGACCGAACCGCCGGTAAAGTCTATTCCTTCGGTTAATCCTTTGCCGGTTGTCCGGTAGTTATGGACGAAACCGATTATGCCCAACAGAACAAAAAACCAGGAGGCACCGAAGAACCACCATTTTTTGCCTAACCAGTCGATCGAGACATTCTTAAAAATTTCCACAGACAATCCCTCAGATGTACCGGCCGGAATTTGTCAGGATCTTTGACCCCACCCGGCGCCTCAAAGTTCCCTTAAATTGATAAAGCTTCGACTCTTCGGTTGCCCAGCATCATATCGAACAGCCGATGCGAGACATAAACAGCCGTAAACATATTTGCGATCAGCCCCACGCATAAGGTCACAGCAAATCCACGGATGGGGCCGGTTCCAAATTGAAACAGGAAAGCCGCCGATATCAAGGTCGTGACGTGAGTATCAAAAATCGTCCAAAATACTTTGGCGAATCCGGTATCTAT
>JAHFUH010000072.1 GCA_023265215.1 Acidobacteriota bacterium | reverse complement strand
TACGCATTTTGTCCAGAAATTGCAATATAACAGCGTCTGCCGGCGAGACGCCGGCGCTCCCAGGGCGCTTCATTTAATTCGTCACATCTACCGGCATGACTCGCACTTCCGATTACACCTGTCCGCAGCCGTTCAAGTTTTAAATGGCAACGCACCGCCGGATTGTACGGGAGACAACATAGCACATGATCCGAATAATATGGGACGGCCGCTTAATGTGTGCCGGGGTTCCCTCAAGGTTGAACAACAACCCTGTCCATGCGATACGTTGGCCGAGGATATGCCGGCCTGAAACTGTTCAAGCTCAGCTCAGAGATCTCAATCCCCCTTCCGGCAGCAGCAGTAATCGAGCGTTCGACGATGGATTTCAATTCTTGCGGCTCCATCCCCACCCTTACATTCACTATGAGTAAGGCGGTTCCCGCCAGCGTTCCGATATTCCCTCGTGTATCCGGCATCTCGCCGGTGAGTGTGACATTCACAACTACCTGCCCGCTTGGATTAGATATCAGGAGTTTCAAGTGGCCGATTTCAGCGCGGCTGCCTGCCGGGTCGCAGTGAATCAGGCCGATCACGCTTCGAGCAAAAGCATCCCAACCTGTTGCTTCGCGTGCAACGAGGGAAATGGAAGCATTGAGCCAACCCAACTCCGCCTCACCCTTGGCATAAGTGTCGTAATCCACATCGATGATTTTGTGGCCGCCGTTTGCAATACCCGAGACAATGTCGAGCCATTCGACCACGCCCTGATCCTTAAGGGCCGACATTTCATCGGCCTCTGTTAAAAGAAATCATGCTCTATGCCGCCCGCACAAAACCGAGATCTCAGAGCAATCAGGAATTGCCTGAGGATTAAAACCTATCTGTTTTGTTTTTGTATAGACGTGCCCTCTCGTATTTCATCCGTGGCCCGCCTCAATAAAAAATCTCCGGGCCTCAGATTTCCTATCACCTCAATCAGGTCACCTTCAATTGAGCCCTTTTTCACATCAACCCATTCTGCTTTCCCATTTTGGTCCCGAACTACGAAGGTGCGCTCAGTCGTCGTGACCACACTTGTTTTGAGCACAAATAGTTGAGGTGCCGAACGATGAACCGGCCATTTGACTGATGGATACATGCCGGGTGATAGCAGGCCGTCCGCATTGATGACATCAAGTTCGACCGGCATAGTGCGTGTCTTTTGATCCACAGCATGAGAAACTCGTGCGACCTTTCCTGAGAAGGTTCGGTCGGGCCAGGCGGGCACCCGAAACGAAACGCTCGCCCCGTTCACAATCCCGCTGACGTTCTCTTCCGGTACGGCTACCACCAATCTCAAATGCGAAATCTGTTGCAGCACCAGGAGCACGACACCACTCCCCGGGCCCACAAGTGCTCCGGGGTGGACCAGGCGATCAGTAACAACACCATTAAAGGGAGCGGTGATCCTCAGGTAAGATTGCAAATCTCTGATCGACCGTACCGCCGCCTCTGCTGCCTTACTCGCCTGCTGTCGGGAGTTCATCAGAGCTTCGGCCGCGTCCCTCTGCTTTTCCACCTGTGTCATTTCGTTACCGGCAATTGCGCCCGGCGTCTGAGCCGCGGATTTCATGCGATCGTAAGTGCTCTGGGCTGCAGCCAATTGAGCTTGCGCCTGCAGGCGATCTGCCTCGGCTGCCTGCGCCTTGGATTCGGCTTCGGCAACCTGTGCCTCGATCTCCGGGGCACTCAGTTGAACCAGCAAGTCTCCTTCTTTGACAACACTGCCTCGATCAACCAAAACGCGATCTACATAGCTCTGGACCTTTGCGTGCAAGGATACTGTCAAGAAAGGCAGAAACTCACCCGGTAATTCAATGGTTCGCGACACCGGCTTGGAGATGACTTGAACGAGATCGCTGCTTTGCGGCCAGCCGGATTGCGTGAGTACCGCTATCAGAGGCAAAAGCAGAAATACATGTTTAATTTGCGTCATAATATCGACTCGCTGGATCCATAGGGTTTAGGGATGGAGATTTCAGGGAAGCTTTCCGCTGAAGGATGGCGTAAATTGAGGGTAAGATCGTTAGCGTTGCAAACGTGGAAACAAGCAGGCCTCCAATGACGGCGCGGCCCAATGGCGCCGATTGTGAGCCGCCTTCACCCAACCCAAATGCCATCGGCAGCATTCCGAAAATCATTGCAGCGGCGGTCATCAGAACTGCTCGCAACCGGCTGGCAGCGCCTTCGCGGGCCGCATCCATGAGCGATCTGTCCTCATGGCGAAAGCGCTCGGCGAAGGTAATCAGGAGAATTGAATTCGCAACGGCAATGCCGATTGCCATAATCGCGCCCATGAAAGACTGAATGTTGAGTGTGGTGCCTGTTACCTCCAGCATCAGCAGCACCCCGCAAAGCACCGCGGGAACGGTGAGAATTACAGCGAAAGCCAATCGCATCGACTGGAAGTTTGCCGAAAGCATGAGAAAGATCACCACGATGGCCAATAGCAAACCTATCCGAAGTACGGAGAGGGTTTGCTCCAGGGGCGGGATCTCGCCCTTCACAACGATTTTAGCGCCCCGTGGTGGCGTGCCGGCCAGTGCAAGAGCCTGATTCAGTTTTCCCGATGCCTCTCCCAACGTGATTCCGTGAATATTCGCTGTAACACTTACAATATGTTGCCCGTTGAGGCGTTCGATCAGTCCAGGCATCGTACCCAAACTCATATGTGCGACGTTTCTCAACTGCGTATCCCGAACGCCGGCCTGCATGATGGGGACCCCAGAAACATCTTCAACGCTTTGCATCCGATTCTGAGGCAACTGCACCTGAATCTGAAAGGCATTGCCTGATTTCGGATCGCGCCAATAATTCGGCTGCGTGAACCGGGACGAGGAAGTGGCAGGTACTACGGAGCGTGCAATCTCCGCCATAGTCAATCCGAATTGGCCGGCCCGTTCACGGTCGATCGCGATGTCCAGCGTCGGATAGTAATATTCCTGAGCGAATTGCAGGTCCCGCATAAAGCTCAGTTTTGCCATTTGTGCCTTGACCTTCCGGGCGTAAGCGTAATCATCTTCCAGGCTCGGTCCCTGCACTGCCACCTCGATGGGAGTAGGGGATCCAAAACTCATGACCTGGGAAACGATGTCTGCGGGTTCGAAAGAAACCCGGCAGTCCGGAAGATCTTGCCGCAACTTTTCTCTGATCCGCTCGCGCAGGGCTTCACCGCGCGGAGCATTGGGCTTCAAGGCAACCTGTATGATGGCTTCCTGCGGCCCGCTTGTGAACAAATGAATTAAGTCGACGGGGTAGCTGGACGGCACAACACCCATGAAATCGCTGGTGATTTCCACGTACTGCTTTCCGGCTTCGCCTTTAATGACATCCAGCGCGCGGAGGACAACACGTTCGGTTTCCTCGATGCGGGTTCCGGCGGGCGCTTTCAGCCGCAGCCGTAACAGCG
This sequence comes from Acidobacteriota bacterium, assembly GCA_023265215.1. GTDB lineage: Bacteria > Acidobacteriota > UBA6911 > UBA6911 > UBA6911 > UBA6911. Next base: position 10,543 of record JAHFUH010000072.1, on the reverse strand, counting down.
GGGCATTGGCGTCCGGGAACAATTCGGTTCCCATGTGCGGCAGCAGAACATATAGGATTGCCAGTGACACGGCGAGATAACCCAGGACCAGCGGCCAGCGGAATCGTAGGACCAGCCGCAGATAGCGTTCATAGAAACTCCGAAGGCGGCCAAAGAATCCCTCATGCTCTTCTCCACTATGGGCTTCGCGCATCAGCCAGGTAGAAAAAACCGGCACGAGGCTGCTGGAGAGCAGGTAAGAGGCGATCATCGAGAAAGCGACAGCTAGTGACAATGGCACGAAGAGTTGACGGCTCACACCGATCATGAAGAACGAGGGAAGGAACACGGCAAGGATGCAAAACATTGAGAGCAAGCGCGGGATCGCCGTGTCGCCTGCTGCCTGGAGGACCGCGCGCGCTCGCGAAACCCCATGAACCATGTGCGTGTGAGTGTTCTCAATGGATACGGTTGCTTCATCCACGAGAACCCCCACAGCCAGGGCCAGTCCACCTAAAGTCATGATGTTTATTGTCTGTCCCGTCGCCCATAGCAGAATGACCGCGCTCAACAGGGCGAACGGGATGTTCATGATGACAATCACTGCGCTGCGCCAATCCCGAAGAAAAATCAGCACCATCAGCCCGGTCAGCCCTGCGCCAAGCAACCCTTCCAAAATCAGTCCGCGAAGCGAATTCGTGACGAATGGAGATTGGTCGAATTGCAGGCTGACGTCTACATCATCCGGCACGGCCTTTTTGAAGTCCGGCATTGCCGCCTTCACGGCATTGATCACCGCGAGAGTAGAGGCATCGGCGCGCTTGGTCACCGGAATGTAGACGGTTCGCTTCCCATTTACGTGAGCGTAAGCCGTGATAATGTCTGTGCTGTTTTCGATCGTTCCGATGTCCCTCAGGTAGACTGTCGTCCCGGAAACCGGCCGGATGGGTGTGCTCAACAATTCTGATAGGTTTCCGCCCAATGCTGTGTTCGTTCTGGCAATCCGGTTGAGTTTACCAGTGAAGATATTGCCGGACGGCATCACCAGACTGGAGTTGCTGACTGCTGAAATCGCCTGCTCCGGTGAAATCCTATACTGCTGGAGCTTGTCCGGGTTCAGCGTGATAACAATCGATCTTTGATTCCCACCGAAGGGCGGCGGCGCGGAAACTCCGGGTAAAGTAGCAAACAGGGGACGTACGCTGTTCAGCGCAAAATCCTGCAATTCACCCTGGGTTCGCGTTGGGCTGCTGAACACGAGTTCACCGACTGCAACACTGCCCGCATCGAATCTTGTAATGAATGGTGGCACAGTCCCTGGGGGCATGAATGACCGGGCGCGATTTACATATCCGACTGTCTCAGCCAGGGCCTGAGACATATCCGTACCCTCGCGAAAAACAAGCTTCATGAGCGCGGCGCCCTGAATGCTCTTACTCTCGATACGACTGATCCCGGTGATATAAAGGAAGTGATATTCGTAATAGTAGGTGAGATAGCCTTCCATCTGCGCAGGGTCCATGCCTCCATAGGGCTGAGCTACATAAATAGCGGGATCTCCTATCCTCGGGAAGATATCCACCGGCATTCGCTGCGCGGCGAAAAACGCAAACAGCGCAATCGCGATCAGCGCCACGAGGACTGTGACTGGACGGCTGAGAGCGGCTAGTACGAAACGCATTTTTCACCTCTCTTAAAAATCATTGCTCGCTTCTGCGAGGAAGGGCTGAATATCTCCAGTTGCCTGAGCGACTGCAAGCAAAGCGCGCCAGACGCCCAGCCGTGCCAGGGCATCGTCGATTTCCGCTTGAGTGAGCAACCGCTGAGATTCGGCGACCGAGTCGATGTTCCCAAGCCCCGATCGATATCGGGCAGTTGCCTGGTCCACCGCGGCACGAGTTGCGGTTACCTGCACCGGCGTATTCGCCGCAATCCTTCTGGCTCCCTGCAGGGTCGCATCCGCAGTATTCCATTGGGCTTTCAAATCTGTGGCAATTTGTTGGTGCCTGGCTGTTTCACCGCGGATGCGCGCGGATTGCCCTGCTTTCTGTGCTCGGATCGAAACAAAATCCATCACGGGAAATGTCACGGTGAAACCAAGAGCGTAATTCTGGGTGTTCGGAGCAAGGCCGTTAAGGCCCCCGAGCCTATCCCCGTTTATTTCGGCACCGGTCCCACGAGCGTAGGCGGAGCCTTGCAGGAAAAAACGCGGGAAATAGGATCTTTGGATGCCTTTTAGTTGCGAGCGCAGCTGTTCGATGACGGCATTCTGTTCACGGGCAATTGGATTAGCCGTGACATCCAAGGGAACAGGGATCTGCGGAGGGGGCAGTTGAAGCAGTTTCGTAGCCGAAGTGCCGATTTGCTTGGGATCCAGACCTATGAACCGGGACAAATTGGCACGTGAAATTTCATATGCCTGCTGCGCCTGGATCAGCTGTGTCTGTACTGCAGCGAGCTCTGCTTCGGCTCTTGAAATATCTGCGCCTGGGCGCAGTTCAGCTTTCACAAGGGCTGTGATCGTCTGAAGAATAACCTGGGCTCGATCTACGCCGGCCTGCGCGCCTCGAATAATTTCCTGAGCAGCAACCAGGGTAAGGTACGAATCGGCAGCCGCGACAGCGACGTCATATCGAGTCCTCTCCAGGCCGGCTTCGGACCGTGTTTGTGCCGCCGTAGCCGCAGCAACATTCGCGCGCCGGAGACCAAAATCGAATGGCTCCCAGGTGACCAGCGTTCCGATCGCGCTACCCCATACGGTTCCGAAATTGTTGCTTCCGAGTACCGGCCCTGATAGGGAGGGGATCACACTTTGGGGCAGCAGTAGGCCAAAAACGTTATTTCTTGTTGCCCTATTTATCTGAGCCAGTGCATCGATTCTCGGAAGATAGGCCGCACGCGCGAGTTCAATTCCAGCAGCCGCGGCATTTATCTGTTCCTGTGAAACTTGAATGGAGGGATAGTTTCTCAGCGCCGCGTCCACGGCCTGTGAAAGGGTTAGACTGCCAGGAGGTTTTGCCTGTTGAGACGGAAGAATCGCAACAGCCCCCAACATCATTACCAGAACTCCGATCATCCGGATGTGTGTGCGACAGTTCTTAATCAGCATGTTCAATGGTTCTCCAAAGAATCAGCCGCGGATCAATAAGATATCCCGGCGGCTATAATCGCTGCTTTTCCTTCTCTTGCTCTCACTCAGCATCACTTCGCGGTAAAGCTCCTTGACCTGGTTCTTCATTATTGCGAGTGCGTCACGACCATTCCTGGTCAATGAATATTCCTTTCTGTCCATCATGATGAAGAATGTGGAGCTTCCAGAATCCAAGAAGAATTTCCCGCTGAAGCACCTTTTTGTCGACAGAGCACATGTAAGCTCCAATTTCTATTACGATAATCGTAATCGGCATAGGTAATGTGATCAAGGTTGAGTTCCACTTCCACTTAATGGGATGAATCACGGTGATTGGAATCGCGGGGAAAAGGTGATTCTTCTGTTGATGCCGAAAAGAGGTTCCGGAGGAAAGGAATGAGCGCAGAAGATGTCGCGGCGCTGGCAAGGCGGGCCGACGATAGAATATCGGGAATATTCAGAGGAGGCCCAACGCCGCCAGCGTCGTCGAGAGCCGCCGAGATATATGACGAATTTCTGGGACGGGACACTAACAGCCCGTGGTGAAAGTACAAAAGGCCGCGTTCCGAGCGCTGCGTGGGCAGATGCAAGGCGGGGGGCAATTGGTGCCTGGGGGCAATTGGTGCCTGGGGCAATTGGTGCCTGGCACCATTTACATGGCACCATTTACACCATTTATCCTCGGCAACGGCCCTGCCCCGCTTTCGAATTTGTTGAAGCTTGTTCTTGAAACACGCCTGTAAAAACCGGCGCTCTGGGTGTCCGGTCATTTCCAGTCATTCCAGTCATTGTCTGTGGGAAAAAGCACGCTCCGCTGGAGTGGAACGGCACCGCAACATTTGTATTCAATCTCACAAGCAACTTTCTGCCTGCTTTGCCTTAATAGATATGTGAAAGGCTGCGCTCTTCTATCCATGATCTTGGGTCTTGCCGGGCGGCAAAGAAGAGGCGACTCCTAAACGAAGGTTCCGGTGAGCCCGTGGGGCAGCATCAATAACTCTATTGGAGGCGATATTATGAGAAAATCGATTTGGATGTTTGTTTTGGCTCTGTCAGCTTGCGCCCTGATGATGGCGACAGGCGCGAGCGCAAAAGAAAAACCTGTCCCCCAACCTTTTAAGACGACGGTCCATAGTCCGCAAGGAATCAATGGCAATAACGGCAGCATCTCCGCCCGCGAAGGCGACGAACGCCGGAAAGGATCAAACGAGGATTATTTGTGGGCTAAAGAGCATTTGAGGAAGTCAAGAAGGTCGTTTGTAGAAGTGATCGACCGCTGGCTCGAAATGTACAACACGGCCAATGTATCAAAAGCCGACAAGATTTTCACCCCTGACTTCGTTCCTCACTTTCCTGCGGTCCAGCTCGTAGGGGTTGTTGATCGTGCCAGCTATCTCGCGAAAGCTGTAAATCCCGGGGCCCTGAACACACACATTGTTCTCGATGATTTTTTCGGCGTGGCCGATGAAATGGTGGGTCGTTTCACAATCACCGCAACCTGGCCCCCAAACAAGCCGTACACGAACACCGCGATCGTGTTTTTCCGGTTCGAAGATGGTCGGATTGCGGAGGAATGGTGGGAGGCGGATTTCATGGGCGTCCTGGAACAGGCCGGGCAACTGCCGCCCACGCGTCCGGCCTTCGCCTACGTGTGGAGCCCGCCCTCACCGGTGAAGGGTTATCCAAGCGGAGCGGGGCAGAATGCGAGCCTCGCGTGTCGCAGCGTGCAGGCCGCGAACGCCGTGAACTTCCCGCTGTGGGCCTCCATGATCTCAGCCGATTACGTCAATCATGATCCGGTCGCCTGGTACGCAACCGACCGCGCCACTGAGGCCGCATTTATGCAGTTTATGTTCACCGCCTTTCCGGACCAGCGCTTTACGATTGAGGACATCGTGGCGAGCCGTGATCGCGTGGCCTTACGGTTGACCATCACGGGCACCCAACTGGGCAAATTCGGCGCCTTGCCCGCGACCGGCAGGCAGGTGCATTGGTCCGGCATGGCGATTTTCCGGATCGCCGACGGCAAGATTGTTGAAGGGTGGTGGTCCGAAGATGTGCTGGACTTAATGCAACAACTTACAGCCCCATAGCGATGACTTTTATAGGACAGCCACCGGTGTTGTGACCGGTGTTGTGCACGCAATGGAAACACCGGCGGCTGTTCTTCAGGGGATCCAGGGCGGCCAGTGCGGGTCCTGCTCCAGGCGAGCCAGGAAGGCCCTGCTCCACTGATACTGGGTCGCCCAGTGAGTTCCGGTTCCCACGCTGCGCCGGAAGTATTGACGAGCCGTTTCCCGGTCGCCCTTGGCGAGAAATGACATGGCAATCAGGTTGTAAGTGCTGCAAGCCTGAACCCTCGATGCTCCAACGCCGGCTGCCAGTTCCTCAGCTGAAATACGGCCGGCATAGAATCGAAGCGCCTTATAGTCCGGATGCTGTGGAGAAATCGTGCCTATGAGTTGCACAGAATCGGCGGCAACACGGAGGTCATCGCCGGCCAGCAGCAGGATGGTTTCTGCAAGTACCCTCAAACGCTCAGACGCTGCAGCTCGCGGATATAGCTCTCTTGACTCCTCCGGGAGTTTCTTGTCCAGAAGAAGAAAAGCCCGTGAGATCGCCACTAACCCATCCGAGGCCAGTCCCTGTCGATTCAGGGCTTCGAGCGCTTCACCGGACATGTTCCGGTTCAACATGGCGGCTGCATAATAAGTGGCGTATAACCCGCCCCCGCCCTGCTGAACCGCTTTACCCCACTCCTGCACTTCCGCTGTGTCATTTCCAGTGATCTCAAAATAGAACGCCCGCTGCATGCGGCCGATCGGGCTTGAAGTGGACACGAGAACAGCGGCGGCCTCGGCGGCCTTGCGTCGCAGGCCGGCCCGCTCCCCATCAGGGCAGAGTCTCATCGCGAAGTTGTATGCGTTCAGCCGGACGGTGAGCACACCCGGATGGTTGGCGCCAAGAACCTCCTCCGCCCAGTTGCAGTGCTCTATAGCCTTCTGGGCGATAGGCCAGCTGCCGAAGGCGGCGGCATGAAACCCCTCGGCCATCGCCAGCGCCAGGAATGTAATCCCGGAAGGGCGTTTCTTTGCAGCATACCCGATCAGCGAAACCGCTTTCGCTGTGTCAGGATGACCACCGACCAGGGCAACGCCCAGGAAAAGATAATCTTCCGGCGTCTCCGGCGACAGCTCTCCGAGTTCTCCAAGTATCTCCGCGTACTTTTCGAAATGGCCGCTCCAAAGATACCCTGTTGCGAGCATCGCCTTCGCGACAACACTTTTGGGCGCCAGGGCGACTGCCTGTTCAAACTGTCTGACGGCCTCGTCGGATTGCAGACTGTTGAGCGCAATCTGTCCGTGGAGCATGGGGATCCATTCATTATGCACCCCATGCCGTTGGGCCTCCTTTATCGCCTTTTCAGCGGCCGCGCGATCCCCGCCCCAGGTTGCCGCCAGCGCTGTGTCAATGGCCGCCCGCATTTTCTCCTGCTCCAACTGCCGTGACGACTGGCGCGACTGCCACCCGAACCAGCATCCCAAAGCCAGGCTTACGGCCAGAACAACGGCCAGACCGGCCACCAGCGGCTTCCGGCGGCACCACCGCCAGATCTTCTCGGGCGCCCTGACCGGCCTTGCAAGGATTGGCCTGTCGTCAAGGAACCGGCCCAACTCATCAGCGACCATCCGGGCACTGGCATATCGCCGGGCCGGCGCCTTCTCGATGCATTTCAGGCAGATCGTCTCAAGGTCACGTGGAATGGCAGGATCGAGATTGCGAGGCGGCGTGGGATCCAGCGTCAGCACCCCGTGCATCACTTCGGCCGGGGTCTCACCCTGGAAAGGCGCGCGCCCCGTCAGCGCGAAGTACAGCGTGCCGCCCAGACCGTACACGTCGCTACGGCGCGATACCTTGTCGCGGCTGCCCGCCTGTTCGGGCGGCATGAAACTCGGAGATCCGAGCGCATGCCCCGAGAGCGTCAGCTCCGACTCGTCGCCCAACCGCTTGGCAAGGCCGAAGTCGGTGATTCGTGGGCAATCCTTCTCGTCGATCAACACGTTGGACGGTTTGAGGTCGCGGTGGAGGATGCCACGGTCGTGCGCATGCTGCACCGCGTCGGCCATCGACGCCACCCAGCGCGCGATCTGTCGGAAGTCGTGCGGTCCGTCCCTCGTATCCGCCACACGCTGGGCCAGGCTGGGACCCTCCACATAATCCATCGCCAGATATGGTCGGCACTGCCACGCTCCGACTTCATGAATGGATACAATGTGCGGATGCTGCAGCCCGGCGGCGGCTGAGGCCTCGATGCGGAAGCGCCGCAGATATTCCGGACTCGAAAGGCCGGGCAGCAGCATCTTGATCGCCACGACGCGATCGAGGGAGATCTGCCGCGCCCGGTACACAACTCCCATCCCCCCGCGGGCAATTTCCTCCAGTATCTCGTAATCGCCAAACTTGAGGCCGGCGGCCGGTTCGCCTGCCCCGCCGCTTGTCTCAGGCGGTCCGGTTTCAACTCCGGCCGCAAGAGCTCCGCGCAGGGCGCAGATAGAGCAGAGGCTGCCAATTTCCAAGTCCGGCAGCTGAGATCCGCATTCAAGACAATATCTGGCGTTCATGAGCTCTCCATTTGAACTATTCAAGTATCCGCAAAAGATAACTGATCTCACCGTCCACATCGGAGGGATCCGCCACAGTCTGGGCGATTTCTTCCCGCACCAATTGGTGGTGCCGCCGGCGCAGACGAAGGATGGCCGATTTGACTGCACTCTCGCTCTGCCCCAACTGAGCAGCAACCTCGCCGTACGCGCGTTGTCCCTGCCCATCCAGGCGGAACTCGGTCAGTTGATCATAGAGCGCGGACTTCCCTGCCGCTGTGTACTCCTCTCGTAGATGACGCGCGGCCCGCTCGAGCAAGGTCGCAACCCAACTGCGTTCGAACACACACTCCGGGGTCATCTTGTCCGCCGGTTTCAGCCGGTAGCGAGCCTCGGCCGAGTCTTCGTCGAAGGGGATCACTTTCTGGCCTCCGCCTCGTTTGAGCCGGCGCTCCTTGTCCCGCTCATCGCAAAGCAGGTAATTGATACCGGCCAGAAGAAAGGAGCGGAATTTGCCTGCATGCGGATCGGCCCGTGCCAGGTAGTTCCTGGCCAGCAGCCGCGCGAAGAATTCCTGAGTCAAATCCTCCGCGTCTCCGGGAGAGTAGCCGCGCCGCCGAATGTAGGCATACAGCGGGTACCAATAGATCAGGCAAAGTGTTTCCAACGCTTCGGACGCGCGAGCATCATTACTGCGTTCCCCTGCCGCCAGTACCAGGCTCCAGTGGGTGGTGGCAAACTCGCTATGACCTGAGAACGGAGATCCTGTGGCTTTCATATCCATAAGGCCTCCCTTGCCGAACTAGCCTGATCAGAGAGGAAGATAATGCGATTGTAGCCTGATCGTATTGAGATTGAAAGCCAAACCGCCGCATGGGTCGCGCTACTACGAAGGCTGTTAATGCCGGCTGGACGATAAGGCCCGCCGGCGACAGGCTGAGAACAAATATATTCGGCCTTTGAGAAATGAACGGAAGCGTCATCAAGACCAGTGGTGGCTCGCCAAATCCAGAAGACGCCGGGTCACCTGTCGTTTGCGGCGAGTGATCTCCTCGCGATTCGGAACAGCTGCAAGAAGGACTATGGCGTCGATGTCATCATGCCGTTGCGCAAGAACATGGATTTGTATAAGGACGCGGTGGGATTGACGCGGGCTCCGGATTTCGTCTGGGCCAATAGGTCGTTCAAGCGCGTTTTTTTTCGTTTGTTCATCGGCAGCGGCTGCATCCGATCCCCTGATGACAATTGGTGCTGACAATTGGGACAATTGGTGCCAGGCACCAATTGTCCCCTGACAGCATAGAAACTTCACTATCGTCGTTGCCCTGATGATACCAGCGCTACCAATTTTCCCTTGCCGGTGAACTCGAATACAGCCTGCTCCCGCGGTATTTCGGTGGCCTCACGGAAGTTGGCCAGATGGAAATCAGCCAAATTGCGCGGCACTGAGGCTGACGCAACGACAGCGTTTCCTCTTACAAAGACCAATAGGCATAGGTCATCACGCGATTCAATCTTACGAGCACCGGACCAAGGCGAACCAATCTTATTTTCAATGGTAGTCTTCGGAGTGTAAGGTCGAAAGACCAAAAGTCGATCCCAATTGCCGTCTGCAATGGGCCTAAGATCAATTGCAACTCCGTTGCGCGAGGCCTCGGCAATACATTTCAGATAAATGGTGCCAGGCACCAATTGCCCGAAATTCCCGCCGCCTGCCGCCCGGTATTACCCGTGCATTCGAACAATGAAAGATTTAAGTGTCGTCGAGATCCTTCTTTATTGCGACGATGCGGCCAACGCGCGTGTCCCGCGATTTCCACACTTCTCCCATTCCTCCGGAGCCGATTGAGGCGAGGATTTCGTATGGACCGAGTTCGGTTCTGATTGCAGGTGTCACTGCTTTTCCGAGGGGAGAAGGCGCTTGAGTTCCTCGAACCAGTTCTGCACGAGAGTCATTTCACTTACGGGCGTGGACTTCCTTTGGTCAAGCTTGACCATGAGAAATCGTTGGCCATCGAGAGAAAGGTCCCAGTCGCGCATGGGGCCGGCACGGCCGTATCCGGATTTCTCAAAAAGCTTGCGTGGTTTGCCCGGCGATAACGCAGGTCCGGTCTGGACGTCAACAACCCACACTTGATCCTGCCACCGATAAAAAAGCTGTTTGCCATTTCTTGCCCACAGCGGCTCGGTCCCCCCTCCGTTTGATATCTGTAATTTCATGCCTGGACCCGGGAAGGGACGCACGTAGACCTCTGCGCGTTTTGATTCATCGGATGAGTAAGCTATCCAGCGACCATCGGGTGAGAACTCCGGATATGTCTCAGTGGATTTACCATTGAGGAACATTCTTACACTCCTTGAGTCAACGTCCAGCAGAGCTATATCGGTTCCGGTATCTGGATGCGTTTCCAAGAAAGCAATCGTTTTCTTATCCGAAGACCAGGATCCTGCAACTTGATAGTATTCGCTTGTTGTAAGACGCTCCATCGGAGAGCTTCCATCGTAAGGCTGCCAGAAGATGTTCCCCGTCGCAGTTTTTATCAATGAAATAGCAAGCCGGCTGCCATCTGGAGTCCAGATTGCAGCGTTAGCCCTTCCTTCGCCTGCTAGCGAACTTTTCGTGCCTCTGCTCAAGTCGTAGATGCCAATCCGACCCTCTTTGCCCCAGGCTATATATGCGATTCTTTGACCATCCGGGGAAAGGCGAGGATGGAGAAATGGGGCTTGCTCGTCCGAGACGGGCTGCTCTTTTCCCTCCTGATCCACCCAAACAAGCGAGTTGTTTTGATCCGGAACGATGCCGCCTGCAGCATAAATAAGCGATCCTGTGTAA